>NZ_CDRSTZ010000039.1:0-18868 GCF_977052095.1 Senegalimassilia sp. | reverse complement strand
AGATGCGCTCCCAGTGCTGCAGGTGGAAGAACACCGCGATCCCGCCGAGCGCCAGCAGCACGCAGCTCAAGACCGCCAGCAGCTGCTGCGACTTCTTCCCGGCGCCCTTCAAGGCCAGCACGCCCTGGCAGCCGAACACGCCGCAGGCCCAGGCGGTAAGGGTGGTGAACAGAATCAAAGGCCATTGCAGTTCCATGCTACTCACCTTCCTTCCCAAACGCAGCCGCGCCGACAAGCCCCGCGCCGGGACGGGCGCACCGGCAACCCGCCGAAACACCGCAACTCACCGCACCGCAAAGCACACCCGCCATCAGGCGATTCCCTGCCGCCATCGCACCAGGGAGGCAAACAACCGAACTCGTCATTATTCCTCCCCCTTCCACGTATGGTCGCGCAGGATGTACAAGAACGACGGCTTGTTGCCCACGTCGGGCAGGTGATGCACATCGGCGTCGCTGAACTCCTCGCAGAAGCTACCAATCGTCTCGCCGCGTACGCCTCGGAAGTCCCGGATATCGCCATCGACGTCGCCGAACCATTTCGCCATGCCGACGCAGTTCTTCACGCACTGCGGCAGCTCGCCTTGGGCAATCTGCTGCTCGCACAGCGTGCACTTCTCCACCACGCGCTCTTCCTCGTTCAAATAGCGAACCCCGTAAGGGCAGGCCATCGCGCAGAACTGGCAGCCGATGCACTTGGCCTTGTCGATCTGCACGGTGCCGTCGGGCATCACGTGGCTGGCCTCGGTCGGGCACACCTTCACGCACTCGGGGTCCTTGCAGTGCTGGCACTGCACCGGCAGGTAGTAGAAGTCGCGCCCCGGCTTTTCGCCGCCTTCAAGCCCCTCGGACGGGCCGATGCGCAGCACTTTGTTCCAGAACGACCCGATGGGCACGTTGTTGACCATCTTGCAGGCCGCGTTGCACGCCATGCAGGCAACGCACCTGTTCAGGTCAGTCGCAATCGCATAATGAGCCATTACTTATCCCTCCCCTCGTACACCGGCAGCCAATCCTTCAGGCGCGGGTCGCTCGCGTCGGCGATGATGCCGTCGGGGCAGCCCTCCTTCGCCTTGTAGACCTTCACCGGGTAGCCGCGGACGATGGACGATCCGCAGTGCGGGTCGTCGATGTCGTTGTTCACCAGCTGATTGACCGCCGAGTAGCGCCAGCCGTGCTCGGGCGCGGGACACTCGGGGAACCACCAGGTGTGCTCACAGTTGATAACGCCATGCGGCACGCCGTAGAACAGGTCGGCAGTCTGGCGAATCTTGCCGTGCGGGCTTTCAATCCACACCCAATCGCCCTGTTCGATGCCCCACTCGCGCGCATCATCGGGATTGATCTCGCAGCGCGGCGCGGGCCATACCTCGCGGCACCACGGCAGCTGACGATGCTCGGAATGAAAGTACACCGGGATGCGTCGGCCGGTCAGGCACTGCACGGGATATTCCTCCCACAAGCCCGGGTTGCGGTCGCGGCTGTCGGGGTTCGGACGGTAATCGGGAAGCGCGTCCTCGGCCCCGCAGTACGTCTCCATGACGGTGCACCAGATCTCCTGCTTTTGCGTGGGCGTGTTGAAGCCGGGGATGACGTTGTGCTCATTGGGCGCCTCGGTGTAGCTCTTCTTCATGAAACCCGTCTGGTAGCGGCGATACGTGCCCCAGTCGTCCGGACGCAGCTTCTTGACGTCCCACCAGCCGTTTTCCTCGAACTGCTCCACATAGTCCTTCCACGAGGGAGCCACTTCGCGCACCACGTAGTCAAGCTTTTCCTCAAGCGTGGGATACGGGTTGTCATCATCCCAGCCCCACGGGATGCCAACGCGCTTGTACAGCGCCTCGACGATCTCGGGGTCGTACCACGTCTCGGCAAGCGGCTCCACGCACGGCACACACGCGCCGAGCGCGCCGCCGGAACCCTGCGACTGGCGCGGGCAGGGAACCTCAAGCCAGTGGCGGCACGGCAGGATGACGTCGGCAAGCTCGGAGGTAGGGTGATGCCACAGGTCGATGTCGAAGAAGAAGTCAAGCTGCTTGATGCAATCCCACGCCATGGTGGTGTTGCCCATGTTCATGAAGTCGCCCGACTGGCACACGCCGCCCTTGACCGGGTACGGGTCACCGGTGACGCCGGCCTTCCAGATGCTGTTGGCGTTGCCCCACAGCGCCCACCACTCGAACAGCGGGTGCTCGTCACGGCCGAGCTGCTTCGCCATAATCTCGGGGTGCTTGAGCTGGCTGTCGATGTTGGCGTTGTAGGACTGGTCGGAGAAGTTACCCATGTAGTTGACGTCGATCTTCGTGGCGCCGCGCTGGCCGCCCGGGCCGTCGGTGTTGCCGGTGATGCACGTCAGAAGCTCGATGGCGCGGCAGTTCATGATGGAGTTGCCGTGGTGCTCGATGGCCAGCTGGTACAGGATGCCGCCGTTGCCCCAGCGCGGGTCCTTGCGCGTGGCATAGGCGAGCGCCGCCTTCTCGATAAGCGCCGGGTCCAGCTCGCAGATCTTCGCCGCCTTCTCCGGAGCGTACTCATCGCAGCGGTCGACGAACTTCTGCCACACGGGGATGGCCGTGTGCTTGCTGCCGTCTTTGAACGTCACCTCGAAGCTGCCGAGCAGCGCAGGGTCGATGGACTCGAAGTCGTCCTCGTCGGGAAGCCATGCCTGGGACTGGCCCTCGCGCAGGTTCGCCTGGCCTTCCATGCCCTTGAAGTTGCGGCGCGACCAGCTGTCCTTGTGGCCCGTGCCGTCATAGCGCTTCCACGGCTGCTCGCCTTCCCAGCAATTGCACTCAGGGTCGACGGCCGGGTCGTAGGTCGGGTCGGCGGCGGCGCGCTGGCCGGTGGCGTTGAACCACTTGAGCGAGCCAGAAGCGTTGTCCCACACCATATATTTGTAGGGGCTGCCGTCTTCCTGCAGGTCGGCCTGGGTCAAAAGCTTCGTCTTGATCATGTTCGGGCCGTGGAAGATGTGCGGGATCTCGGGGCCCGAGGGCTCCTTGTCGTCGACGACGAGGAACGGCGCGTTCGTCCAGCGGCGCACGAACTTCCAGTCCACCAGGTCGTGCTTGATGACGACGTCGCACATGGCCAGCGCAAGCGCCGTGTCGGTGCCGGCGCGCAGGGCCAGGTGGATGTCGGCCTCTTTACCGAGCGCGGTCGTGCGCGGGTCCACCGAGATGAACGTGTCGGCCTGGAACACCTCGTCGGTGACCGAGCGGCCGGCCTCGTCGTAGTTGGACACCTCAGGCGTGGAGGCCCAGATGGTGTAGACCGGCGGACGCTCGACCGACGCCGACCAGCTATGGTTGTATTCGCTGGTAAGCGCGCTGGAGAAGTGGCGCGGGCCCTTGCACACCTGCCAGGCCACCGCCGTGTTCGGCGTCATGAACCAGCTGCCATAGCCGGCGTACGGGCTCATGCACCAGATGCGCCCGGTACCGCCCATGGTGAACAGCGACTCGCCGCCGTACTTCGCCTTGACGTTTTCGATGCCCTTGACGATGGTGTCGAGCGCTTCCTCCCAGCTGATGCGCTGCCAGCCGGGGTCCTCACCCTTGGGCTGGGTGCGCTTCATAGGGTAGCGCAGGCGGTCGGGGTGGTAGCACGCCTGGATCGACGACACCGACTTCGCGCAGCAGCTTCCCATGGAATGCGGGGCGCTCTCGTCGCCCTCGATCTTGACGGCGCGGCCGTTTTCCACGGTCACCCAGACGCCGCATTCCATCTTGCCGCAGCCGCGGCAGCACGTGCGGATGCGCCGCACCTGCCCCGCGCTGTCCGCCGCGGTGTAGGGCTCTTCCGCCAGCGCCGAGCCAGCGGTCGCGCCGATGGCGGCAACGGCCGCGGTGGCCGCGGTCATCTTCACGAACGTGCGTCGCGAGACGTTCAGCTTCGCCATTTCCTCCTCCTTCTGTCGTTGGTTGTATCCCCAAAACGGCGGTGACCCTCGGCGGGCCAACCTTGCCGGCCAGCGCCCCATCGCCGTTCACGAGGCCGACTATACGGAGCCAAAATGGCGAATGCATCATGAACGCTTTATGAAATAACCCCACGTCAACGCAAAATCATAAAGGGTTTATGATGAAATTCACGACCGTTTGACGGCATAATGGCCATGTTGAAAAAGGCGCTGCGGCGGTCAAGGGGAGGTTGACGCCGCGCAAGGGCGCCACGCACCAAGAGGGGAATGCGAATGGGAAACGGGGAAGCCGCGCCAAGTGGCATGACGAAAACGCGGGCGGCATCAGTTTGGCGCTGCGCCGGCTACGCTTGCAATAGAACTTGGATATGCCTGCTATTTTTCAGCTCGGTGCTGTTCCGCGGCATTGCGCCCGAGCAGCGTTGGGGAACAAGCGAAATGGTCTACCTTGTGTCGGTGATCACGCTCGCCGCCGCGCTGCTGTGCGCCGGAGCGGTTCACCAGCGCGTCACTGCGTTGCTCGACGCGCGCGGAGGGTTCCTCGTCGGGCCCATGCTGTGCGCAGCGGGAATCGCGCCGATTGCGTTGCCGAGCCTGGGAGCGGCCTTACCCGGGCAGCTGACGGTGGCCGTCGCCGGCGTGGGAACAGGTTTGGGTTCGGCGCTGATCCTGCTTGACCTGGGACGGGCGTACCGCGCAACCGACACGCGGACGTGCGCGCTGGAAACGCTTATCGCAACGGCCATCGCCGCGGCGGCCACCATGGCGGTGTTCTTGACGCCAGGGGCGTTCTACACGCCCATCGTGTTCGCCCTGCCCTTCGCCGCCGAAGCCTGCATCAAAACGGCGAGCTCCATCACCCTCGCGCAGGCAGAGGAACGCCAGCCCGAGCCCATGGGCGAGAGCATCCCCGGAAAACTTGTAGCAAAGTTCATCGCTGCGGCGCTTATTCTGGGCGTGGCCACCGGCTTCATGCGCGACACGTATTCGGTGCACAGCGCCGATGCGTTCGATCTAGGCTACGCAACGCTGTTCGCCATCGGCGCGGTGGTAGCCGTTGCGCTATTCACCCTGGTCATCACGCTGGGAAAACGATTCTCCATCAAACTGCTGTACAAGCCGGTCATCTTGGTGTGCGTGCTAGGGTTCGTGGTGGCGCCGTCGCTGGGCATGGGGACCTCGCTACCCTACCTGCTGGTCACCATCGGCTACACGGTGTTCGAAATCGTCGTGTGGGTGACGCTGTGCGACGCGGCCAACCGCTTTCAGTACACGTTCGTACAGGTATTCGGCATAGGCCGCGGAGCCACGCTGGCCATCGGCGTAATCGCGGGAAGCTTGCTGTCTCGAGCGCTTTCCGGCAGCTTCGCCATGAGCCATTCGTTTTTGGTCCTGGCATCGGGCCTGGCCATCGGCGCCATCGTGTTCTCGTACCTGTACGTATTTACCGAGAACGACCTGAATCTGTACGACTCCGAGCTGGACGGCGAAAGCCCGCAGACGTTGCTGGAAAACAACATGGCAGCGACTTCGGACGGAAGTGCGAGGATAGGAGCTGCGACAGCGAGCGGCGTTGAGATGGGCATGTCCCCCGGCGGGTACATAAGGACAGGAGCTGTGACAAGCGGCGTTGCGGGCGACGCGAAGGTCGCGAAGGGAGACGCGACAGCCGGGCGGGTATCCGGCAGCGCGGGCGCTGCAGGGCCGGCTGGGGTTGCGACGAGAAGCGGCGACGCGAATGGGAACTTGCGTGCAAGCGTGCCCGACGACCTGCAACGATGCCGAAGTTGTAACGCAGAAAGCTGTACGCAGCAAAGAGAGCGAGGACGCGTGGACGGCGAGGCGCCTGCAGCCGCGGCACCGACGAAGCGTAAGAAACCGCTGCTCGAACGCTGCCGAATCATCGGCTCCTACTACGGCCTGTCGAAGCGTGAGGTAGACGTGTTCCACCTGCTGTCGCTCGGCCGCACCGCCGCGCGCATCCAAGAGGAGCTGCTCATATCGGCAGGCACGGTGAACACGCACACCTACCATATTTATACGAAGCTCGACGTGCACTCCCAGCAGCAGCTCATCGACCTCATGCAAGCCGCCGACCTCGATGCCATGTCCGCCGAGCTAGCGAAACGGGGAAAGTAGCGAAGTCGCGAGCGAAGGGGAGAACGCAAGGGCAGACCCCCGTCTCGCCATCATACCGCTCGCCCTCTCGCAAAGCCTTCACAACTGGCAAGTAACCGGTGACATACCAGGGCGCGAGCCTTACTATGAGGGTGCTCTTTGCACTGCATTGCGTCTTGGTGGCGCGGGCGCGCACGGCCGCAGGGCCGGCGCCGAACCGCCGCAGGGCGCGAGCTCAACAGCGCAATCTGATCAGGCCGTGGCGCGCGCCGCCATGGAGCCGGGCCTGCACAAACAGGCAGCAGAAACGCACACGCGCGTCTGCGGGACAGTAAGCTGGTTCCCGCGGGCGCGTTTTCTTTATATAGTAAGCGCCCTGGAGCCGGCACAGCCAAGCAAGAGCTGCAACGAACCCGGCTACCAGGAGACGACCGACCATGAGCACCATCAAACAGAACGACATAAACGAAGATTCCCCGACGACGAAGACCGTGCAGCACACCGCCGACGCAGAAGGCAAGCCTGCCGCAAGCTCGCCGCATCCCGCGCCCACAAACGGTGCAGAAAGCTCTCCTGTCAACCCCAATACCCACAAGCTGGCCGCACCCGTCGAGTTCTCCCCCTCGCCTGCCGACGAGCGGCGCATCGCGAACAAGTTGGCGGGCGTGGGCGTGACGGGCAACATCGCGCTGTCGGCGTTCAAGCTGTTCGCGGGCATCTTCGGCAACTCGGCCGCTATGGTTTCCGACGCCGTGCACTCGCTGTCCGACGTGGCCGCCACGGCCATCGCGTTCGTGGGCGTGCGCCTGTCGCAGCGCGCCGCCGACGAAAGCCACCCCTACGGCCACGAGCGCTTCGAATGCCTGGCGTCCATGGCGCTTGGCCTCATCCTGGCCGCCACGGGCGCGGGCATCGGGTTCGCCTCCGTGGAGTCCATCGTCACCGGCGCGTACAAGACCGCCGCGGCACCAGGCTGGCTAGCGCTTTCGGCCGCCATCGTCAGCATCGTGGTGAAGGAAGGCATGTTCTGGTACACGCGGCACTGGGCGCGCGTGATGAACTCCGACGCGTTCATGGCCGACGCGTGGCACCACCGCTCCGACGCGCTGTCGTCGATCGGCGCGCTGGTGGGCATCGGCGGCGCCATGCTTGGCTGGGGCGTGTGCGACCCGCTGGCCTCGGCTGTGATCTGCCTGATCATCTTCAAGGTGGCCTTCGAAGTGCTGCGCGACGCCGTGAACAAGGTCACGGACACGCCGTGCGCGCCCACGTTCGAGCTTGAGGTGCGCGACTGCATCCTGGCGCAGCCCGGCGTCGTGCGCATCGACAACCTGCGCACGCGCAAGTTCGGCAGCAAGGTATACGTGGACGCGGAAATCGCCGTGGACGGGCAGTTGCGCCTGGTGGACGCGCACGCCATCGCCGAGGCCGCGCACGATGCCGTCGAGCGCACGTTCCCCACCGTCAAGCACATCATGATCCACGAGAACCCGGCGTAGGCGGCACAAGTCCCAAACTCGACGACTTTCCGAACGGAAATCGGTTAAAAATTGCCTCGGGTTTGGGACTTAGCGCGACTAGGCAGCGTTAAATCACATACGTAAAGGACTTTTTCACCCTATTGCGTTCAAAACCGGCTCATGTATGTGATTTAACGCGAACCCTCCGCCTATCCCCCGCCAAGCCTGGCATGCTGAGCGGCTTATGTAGCATCCCGAAAATGGTTATCGAAAGCACCTCGGCACGTTTCGCTATACTTAGCCACATGTCCGATTACCAACATATCTCGCACGGGTTCGAGCCTGTGTTCGACGACCGCTCGCGCATCCTCGTGCTCGGGTCGTTCCCCTCGGTGCAGTCGCGCAAAAACGCGTTCTACTACGGAAACCCGCAAAACCGCTTCTGGCGCGTCATGGCCGCCTGCTTAGATGAGCCCGTTCCGCCAAACGAGGGCGAGCCGATGGCGACGGCGCCTTCACCGGCCGGCGCGTCTGCGTACCGCGACACGACAACCGAGCAGATCTTGCCCCCCACCAGCGCAAACGGCATTCATCGGCCCGCTACGCCGAAATGGGGCGAAGCAAGTTCCACCAAGACAACGGCGCAAGGCGAAGGCCCCGCCAACCACGCCTCGCTTGCCGAGTCTATTGCAGCGAAGAAGCAGCTGCTGTTGGCGCACGGCATCGCGCTGTGGGACGTCATCGAGTCGTGCGACATCAAGGGCTCAAGCGACGCCAGCATCAAAAACGTGGTTCCGGCGCAGGTCGAGCGCGTACTGGAAACGGCGCACATCGGCGCCGTGGTGTGCAACGGCGGCACAGCCGGGCGCCTGTACAAGCGCTACCTGCAATGGCAGGTGGGGCTGGCGGCGCACGTGCTTCCCTCGACAAGCCCCGCGAACGCGCAATGGGACCTCAACCGGCTGACCGAGCGCTGGCACGCCGAGCTTGCGCCACTTCTGGCTGCAGCCGCCGACGGCACGCTGGGCGAAGCGCTTCCCCAAAGCGGCATCAAACGCAGCTTCGTCACGGCGAAAGTGCAGGTGAAAAGCGCGAAAACAGAAGTCGAGCCCTCCAACGCGAAAGCGGAAGTCAAGCCCACGATCGCAAGCAAACTTGCAAACAAAGGCAACTACGCGAACGAAAATACCAACTCCACAGCCGAAAGCGCCAACGGCGAAGCGCGCGGCGTAACAGCCGACGACACCGCCGGCGTAACAGCCGACGACACCGCCGGCGTGCTCATCGCGCCCGGCGCCGACGAGCACACGCAGAAGCGCACAGCCGCCAGCCCGCGCGTCCAATACGCCACGGTGCGCGTGGAGGCGCCAGCGGCGTCTAGCTGGTCGGTGCACAAAAGCATGCAGGGCAACAAGCGCGCGAACACCAAGCCCGAGCTGGTGGTGCGCGAACGCCTGCGCGCCGCCGGGCTGGGCGGCTACCGCCTGCAATGGAAGGTGCCGGGGCATCCCGATATCGCCTGGCCAGGCAAGCACGTGGCCATCGAGGTGCGCGGCTGCTTCTGGCACCGCTGCCCGCACTGCAACCCCAGCACGCCGAAGAAGAACACCGACTACTGGCAGGCGAAGTTCGCTCGCAACATCGAGCGCGACGAAGAAAACCTACGCCAGCTGACCGACATGGGCTGGCGCGTCCACGTAATCTGGGAATGCCAGCTAAAGAAGCGCACCATCGACGCCACCATGGCAAAACTTCTGCCAGAACTAGCCACTGAGCTGGGAAAAGAGCTCAAACTTGCGCCGAATACCACACCCGAGCAATCGACAAAGCCACACTTCATGTACGTGCTCGAATGCGCCGACGGCAGCCTGTACACCGGCTACACGCCCGACGTTGAAGCACGCTTGGCGGCGCATCGCGCGGGCACCGGCGCAAAATACACGCGCGGCCGCGGGCCGCTCAACTTGCTGGCCGTTGCCCAGTTCGCCACGAAGCACGACGCCATGAGCGCCGAATACCGCTTCAAGCGCCTCGCCCGCGACCAAAAAGACGCCCTGCTGGCACAAGCCGCCAAGCCCGGCGCCGACTTCGCCGCAATCCTACGCGAAGCATTCGAAAGCTAGCAAACCGAAAACGCCGCTGGCCTCATCGCACGCCAAGCGCAAGACCAGCGGCCCAACAATCTACGTTACCAAGTGCACAGGCCACAACGTTGCCACGCCTCACCTCGTAAAACCTGACAAGTGACCTGTCCCCTTGTCGGGTCCAGCCTGTGAGCACCTTACAGCTCGTCGAACAGGCTTTTCATGTCCGTTTCCTTCATGGGCGCTCCCGACGAAGGCAAGCTGGCGGCGCGGAACTTGTCAAGCGGCGCCTTCTCGCCCAGGAATTCCTCGGCCGTGCCCACCATGGTAACGGTGCGGCTGCCCTTAACGGTGAACGCCTGCACGCCCTGCGTGGAGTTCGTGGTCTTCGTTTTCAGCAGCGACGTGTTGAAGTTCACCAGGCGGTAATCGCTGGACACCAGCGCCAGGTCGCGCTCTTCGGTCAGCACCGTGGCAAACAGCAGCTTGCTGCCGCCGTAGATGGCGTTCTTCAGACGCTTGCGGTTCGTCTTCGTGACGTAGCCCGACAGCGCCACGCGCGCCACGCGGCCGTTTTCGAACGCGAACAGCACGTCGGCCTTATAGTCGCCCGGGTCGATAACCCACGTGACGCTTTCATCGGCATCCATGTCCAAATCGGTGGGCAGATACGACCCCAGCTGGGCCGACTTCGTGTCCTCGAACGACGACACCTTGCACTTGTACACCTGGCACTTGTTCGTGAACACCAAAAGCTCGTGGGTGTTGAACGACTCGAACTCGATGAACGGCTCGTCGCCATCTTTGTACTTCAGCGTGGTGGCCTTGCGCAGCACGCGATCAGTCATCTTCTTCAGATAGCCGTCGCGCGACAACATCATGGTAACGGGATATTCCTCCACCTCGGGTTCCAGGCTAACCTCGACTACCTCGGACGGATTCACCAGACCGGTTTTGCGCGGCATGACGTACTTCTTGTTCACCTGCGCCAGCTCGTCATGAATGACCTGCTTGATCTTCTTCTCGCTGGCAAGGGTATCGCGCAGCTCGGCGATATCACGCTCAAGGTTGGCGATGTCAGCCGTGCGCTTCATGATGTACTCTTCGTTGATGTTGCGCAGCTTGATCTCGGCCACGAACTCGGCCTGCACCTCGTCGATGCCGAAGCCCTTCATAAGGTTGGGCACCACGTCGGCTTCCAGCTTCGTGTTACGGATGATGGCGATGGCCTTGTCGATGTCAAGCAGGATGGCTTCCAAGCCGTGCAGCAAGTGCAGGCGGTCGGTTTTCTTCCCCAGGTCGAAGTTCATGCGGCGCCGCGTGGAATCGACGCGCCAGTTCACCCATTCCTGCAGGATTTGACGCACGCCCATGACGCGCGGATAGCCGTCTACCAGCACGTTGAAGTTGCATGAGAACGGATCTTGCAACGTGGTGGACTTGAACAGCTTCGCCATTAGCATTTCGGGGTCCACGCCGCGCTTCAGGTCGATGGCGATGCGCAGGCCCGACAGGTCCGTTTCGTCGCGGATATCGGCAATCTCGCGCACCTTGCCCTCTTTCGACAGCTTCACGATGCGCTCGATGATGATGTCGGTTTTCGTGGTGTAGGGAATCTCGTACACCTCGATGATGCGCTCGTCGGGCAAATAGCGCCAACGCGAGCGAATCTGGAAGCCGCCCGTGCCCGTGTTGTAGATGCGCTCCATTTCCTCGCGGCGGTAGATGATTTCGCCGCCGGTGGAGAAATCGGGCGCGGGCATGTACTCCAGCAGGTCGCAGTCAGGGTCTTCCAGGAAGTGCATGGTGGCCGTACACACTTCGTTCAGGTTGAAGCCGCAAATGTCCGACGCCATGGCAACGCCGATGCCCTTGTTCGCCGACACCAGGATGTTGGGGAACGTGGTGGGCAGCAGGCGCGGCTCCTTCATGGCGCCGTCGTAGCTGTCCACGAAATCCACCGGGTCTTTGTCGATGTCCTTGAAGATTTCGGCGCAGATGGGCGAAAGCTTTGCCTCGGTATAACGCGAGGCAGCGTAGCTCAAGTCGCCCGAGTAGTATTTGCCGAAGTTGCCCTTCGATTCCACGAACGGCGCCAGCAGCGCTTCGTTGCCCGTGGCCAGACGCACCATGGTTTCGTAGATGGCGGCGTCGCCGTGGGGGTTCAGTTTCATGGTTTGACCGACAATGTTCGCGCTTTTCTGGCGCGCGCCGTTGAGCAGGCCCATCTTGTACATGGTGTACAGCAGCTTGCGGTGCGACGGCTTGAACCCGTCGATTTCCGGGAACGCGCGCGACACGTTCGTGCTCATGGCGTAGGGCATGTAGTTCACTTCAAGCGTGCGCGTGATGGGCTGCGCCACCACCTCGGAGTGCAGGCCGATGACGTTCGGATTGTCGACGTGCTTTTTCTTCGGTGCGGTTTTCGTTTTCTTCTTTGCCACGGTTTCCCCTTGGTGCGTGTGTGAGGCGGCCGCGCGGGCCGCCCGGGTGCTTCATTTGCGTATGGCGCTTAGCGCGCGGGCGCGTTACTGCAGGTCAAGCTGGTCGAGGTATTCCTTGCCATGCTCGGCGATATGCCGCTTACGACCTTCGTCGTCGTTGCCCAAAAGCAGGTTGAACATCGATTCCATAATGGCCATGTCCTCGGGCTCCACCTTGATAAGGCGGCGCGTTTCGGGGTTCATGGTGGTCAGCCACATCATGTCCGGGTCGTTTTCACCAAGACCCTTCGACCGGTTGATGGAGCATTTCTGGTCGCCGATTTCCTTCAGGATGTTGTTCTTCTCCAGGTCGGTGTAGGCGAAGTACGTTTTCTCCTTGCAGTTGATCTCGTACAGCGGCGACTCGGCGATGTACACGTAACCCTCATCGATAAGCGTGGGCACGAGGCGGTACAGCATGGTGAGGATAAGCGTGCGAATGTGGTAACCGTCAACGTCGGCATCGGTGCAGATAATGACCTTGTTCCAGTTCAGGTTGTCCAGATCGAACGTGCCAAGGTTCTTCATGCGCTTGTCTTTGACCTCGACGCCGCAGCCGAGCACGCGCAGCAGGTCCATGATGATGTCGGACTTGAAGATGCGCGGGTAATCCTCCTTCAGACAGTTGAGAATCTTACCGCGAACAGGCATAACGCCCTGGAACTCGGCATCGCGCGACGTGCGGATGGCGCCTGCAGCCGAATCGCCCTCTACGATGTAGATTTCGCGGCGCGCTTTGTCCTTTGAGCGGCAATCGATGAACTTCTGCACGCGGTTGGCCATGTCGGTTTTCTGCTGCAGGTTCGTCTTGATGCTCTGGCGCGTTTTCTCGGCGTTTTCGCGCGAACGCTTGTTGATGAGCACCTGCTCCATGATTTTGTTGGCCGCATCCTTGTTCTCGATAAGGTACGTGGTCAGGCGCTCCTTGAAGAACGCCGTCATGGCCTGCTGAATGAAGCGGTTGTTGATGGCCTTCTTCGTTTGGTTCTCGTACGACGTTTGCGTGGAGAAGCAGTTCGTCACCAGCACCAGGCAGTCCTGCACGTCCTGCCACTTGATAGCCGATTCGTTTTTGTTGTACTTGTCCTGCGACTTGATGTACGAGTCGATGGCGCTGGTCAGCGCGCTGCGAGCCGCTTTTTCGGGCGAGCCGCCGTTTTCCAGCCATGACGAGTTGTGGTAGTACTCCTGCATCTGGAACGTGCGCGAGAAGCACAGGCACGCGGTGATCTTCACGTTGTAATCGGGCAGGTCGTCGCGGTCGCGGCCACGGCGGTCGGCCTGGATGAAGAACGGCTCGGTCAGGTAGTCGGTGCCCACCTTTTCCAACACGTAGTCCTCGATGCCCTTCGGGTAGCAGAACTCCTCTTCAGTGAATCCTTCCGGGCCCTCAAGACGCAGGCGGAACGTGACGTTGGCGTTCACGACCGCCTGGCGGCGCATCGTTTCGCGATACCATTCGGCCGGAATATCGATAGACGTGAATACTTCCAGGTCAGGGCGCCATTTGATAGTGGTACCCGTGCGGGTTTCGTCCGTGGGCTCAACCTGCAGCGCCTTCTTCTTCGCGCCAACAACCTTGCCCTTCTTGAAGTGCAGCTGATACTTGTTGCCGTCGCGCCACACGGTGACGTCCATGTATTCGGAAGCGTATTGCGTGGCGCACGAGCCCAAGCCGTTCGTGCCCAACGAGAAGTCGTAGTCGCCGCCTTCGTTGTTGTTGTATTTGCCGCCGGCGTACAGCTCGCAGAACACCAGTTCCCAGTTGAAGCGCTTTTCGGTGGGGTTCCAATCCAGCGGGCAGCCGCGACCATTGTCCTCCACCTGGATGGAGCCGTCGGCGAAAGCGGTGAGCGTGATAAGGTTGCCATATCCCTGGCGCGCCTCGTCGACCGAGTTCGACAGGATCTCGAAGGCGGCGTGCGCGCAGCCGTCCAAACCGTCGGAGCCGAAAATAACCGCAGGGCGCAGACGAACGCGCTCCTCGTCCTTCAACTGCCGAATACTGTCGTTGCCGTAATTGGCCGTGCTTTTTGCCATGCTCACTCTTTCGATGCTGATATTTCCCGTACGGCTTGCCGCCCTTTCGGCTGCCGTTTATTGCCCGCAGCAGCGCGCCGGCGCCAAGGCTGGCCGCACTGCAAGATGTTGCCGCCGGGCCAGAATTGCCGGCGACCGTTTTCCAAGAGTGAAACTTTAACACGATGTTTCGCCGCGCAGAAATATGTTCACAGCAAAACTACCAAACAGACGTTCGCTGATCACCCCAACCGACGAAACCCGGCATCGCCCGTCAGCCTCAAACCCAGACTGCAAGCCGCACACAAGGAAGGCTCACCCGCACCACGCAAATACCCCATTAGCTCGGCCCCATCCGACTCGGTTCCAACCGAACTAACCTTGTGACCTTGAATTTCATTGGCAATTAAATTGCCGCTTTACACCACACGGCTTGGGCAGCGAGCTTCGCCGCGCGAAGCTTGCCGCTTCGGCAAGGCGAACGGTACGAATTCTGGTATAAATCGTCCCAAGAGGGGCACTTTCGATGCTGCGAAACGCCGTTCAATCCGAAAGAAAATCGGCGCTTGAACAGGAAAAATATTGATTAGCAACAATTAGCAATCTGAGAACAGTCATAGCCGCCAGCTAATGATTGCAAGGCGAAAAGCCGCTAAGCTGAGACGCATACCAAGAGGCAGCAAAGCGAAAAGCACAGGCAACAACCATCCCGCAGTAAAAGGAGCAGCAGTGGAAGACTTCGCCAGAAACTTCATCATCGCCTTCATATCGTTCCAGATATTTCGCGCAGGCCGCGAAAGGCGCAAACTCGAAAAATGCCGGCACGCACATCGTAGCTAGAACGGAGCGCCCATGAAAACGATCGCACTATCCGTTGCCGTCTCGCTCGCGACGATTTTCGTCTTGAAGATGCTGCGCAACGCAAGAAAGTAAGTCGCCCAAAGAAAGGATTTCGCTATGACATGGCTCATCTACTTCCTCTTAGCACCGGTTTTCATCCTCATGTACTTGCTCAAGGTGCAGTAATCACCCCACGGCATGAGGCGAAAATCGACCCTTGTCCTATGGCGTCAACAGATTAAACATTAGTTCGGACGTAACCGACTCGGTTTCAACCGAACTAACACGGTCACGCGCGACCCGGAAGGCTGTATCCTTTTCGAGGGGAAATTCCGGAAGACGCCTATCGACCAGGCGATGATTCGCGAAGAGATCGTCCAGGTGGAGCGAACCGAGTTACGCTGCCGCAAATACGGTTTTTCTCGCAATCGGAATTTGCAGCAGAGCAAAGCGAAAATCCCCTGCTCATCCGCCTGAAAGGCATGTTCAAGCAAGGCACAGACGCCTCGTGTGCTTGTTCATTAATGAAACAACCTTTACCACGAGACCAAGCACCGCGCGCAAGCAAGTAGGCAAGAGCAGAGGGGCAGCGGAAGAGAGGCCAGCAATGAAGTCGCTTACCGAAGCGCAGGAAAACCTGCTGCGAACATTGGGGTTTCCCGTGGCGTTCGAAAACCTGAACGATGCCAAGTTGACACGCATCGAAGACGCGCTTTCGAACGAAATACAGACGCACGGCATCAACAAAACGAGCAACGGACTGAACGACTACGGCGAGTTATACCGCTCGTGCATAATAGCACTACCGGACTAACGGCGGTCACCTCGCAAGCTAAATACCCTTCGAGATGAATGCCACAGAGCGAGTCGCAAACAATTTCATTGACGCCGACGACAAACAACCACCTCAAGCAGATTAGGCACCGCCAACAGCGAAAACTGGCAAACCATCACCGCAATTCAGTACGACGATCAATTTTCCAACGTAACTCTAACCACCAGCAGCAGCCAAGTTGGCCTGCGGGAAGCCTTCGCCCCTCTCCAAGCCGGAATCATTTCTTGCATGTACCAGCAAATTGCCGGCCAACCCGTCAAATGCACCGTCAGCATTGTTGACGAATCTGGAGCTGAACTCTCCAGCAGCGTCTACCCCGATGTGCTTGACAGCGAACAAAAAGACGCTGTTGTAGCGAATTAAGGCAGGTAGTCAAATGGATGCGGTCATGAAGAAGCACGTGCTTATCCCCCTATGCACGATCATCGCGTGCGCTCTCCTGCTGACAGGTTGCACCAGTCAAAGCCCAAATCAAAGCGAGCCTCAATATGCCGACGAAGCCTTTATCGCCTCACTTGCAAAAGGCTACGAAGCTCGCGATACGCTAGTCAATCAGTCGCCCAACGCGGAAAAGTCGGTTGAGTACTACGAGAAAATCGTTGATGCCGAACTATCTCAAGTTGAGCAATATCAAACAGCACAATTCCAAGACAGCAAACTGCAAGAAAACGCGATTGCATACATCAACGCTTTGAAGGACCAGCGCGCTGCCGCAGGGCTGTATGAAACCGACAAGGATAAATGCACGCAAGATTGGCAAAAAGCCTACGACAAGCGAACCGAACTGCTTCGCCTTTTTGTCGACGATTACGGACTCACCGTATCAGGCTCGCACCAAGACAGCCTGAACGATCTTGTAAGCCACGGCAAGAAAGTCACGCGTGAGAATGACGAAAGAGCCGCCGTGGAATCGCTTGCAGCATCAATTGTCCCAGAATTCACCGAACAGTATTCGACCTATACCGGCAAGGCAACGGTGACGAACAATACGGGATATGATTTCGACACCATCTCGTTCAAGGTCGAACTGTTCGACGAAAGCAATGTGAAAGTCGAAACAACAGGAATGTACGCCAGCCACTGGCTTAATGGCGAGACCATCGTTCTCGATTGCTACACGTCAGTACAAGAACCCCCGGCAATGGTGAAGGTGGTAGCCGACTATTATCAAGTTGCTGAAAGCAATTAAGGCAACGGGCTCTTGCTATAGCCCTCTATTCAATCAAGGAATCAATGAACGAAGCGCGGAATGCATCAAACGCAGCGAATTCACGAAATCAAGCCGACAGCCCTCGCCGTCATTTCGGAAAACTCGCAATCTGAGCCACGAAACCCGATGAAGCTTCCTTTAGCAGCTTAAGTTTCGAGACAAAGCCTTTCGGAATGGGAAAACAGCAAGGCAATGCAGTGAAAACAGCGGGCGCCGCTGTGCTGGAAAGCTTGCCGAGGGATAGAATCAATGCAATAACGATTCCGCTTCGGAAAGCAAGAACGTTCGCAAGCAATGGAAGGCAGGGCAGGTATGAGCAGCAAGGGTTATTCGATCGTGTTCAGCAGCAGAACAGGGAATACCGCCGAGCTTGCGGAGGCTGTTCGCAAGACGCTGCCGGAAGGGACGTGCGAGTATTTCGGGAGCGTGAATGGGAACGATGACGGCAGCTGCGCCAGCAGCGCAATCCCCGCGTCGGAGACGCTGTTCGTGGGCTTTTGGACGAACCAGGGCGTAGCGGACCAGGCAACGCAGCAGCTGCTGGGGCAGTTGAAGAACAGGAAGGTCTTCCTGTTCGGCACCGCCGGCTTTGGCGGCAGCGAGGCATATTTCCAAGCGATTCTGGACAAGACGAAAGCATTCATCGACGACAGCAACATCGTGATCGGAGCCTTCATGTGCCAGGGCAAAATGCCGCATTCCGTGCGCGAGCGTTACGTGAAAATGAAGGAACAGCCTGACCATATGCCCAACATCGACGCCATGATCGAAAACTTCGACAAAGCCCTATCCCACCCCAATGCCAACGACCTGGAGAAGCTGGCAAATCTAGTGAGCGAAACCGTCGAACAGTAGAGAAAACCAATCGAGCGCATTTAAGCCGCAACCAACCGCCTCCCCACATGCGGATCCCCTCCCACCCTCGCACAGCAAAAGCGCGCCGCTTGCAACTTTTAACCGGCGCGGCACATAGGCATTGGTAGAATCGAATGCAGGTCCAATCATTCGCACGGCAAGGAGCGCCGTGTTCTCGGTCGAAACGTGGCCGCGCCTGTTCCTTGCGGCTAGCGGCCTTGCCGCCGGCGCCCTGTTCGACATCCGCGAGCGCCGCTACATGGGGTTCATCATGTTCGCGGTCACGGCGCTGTCCACCATATCATCCTGGCCGTTGAGGCCGGGGCAAGCCCCGTGATCGGGCTGATCGTGTTCTATCTGAACTCCGGGTTCTTCGTCACGTTCTTCACCACCACGTTTTTGCAGCTGGCGCCGCGCATGCGCACGCCGCAGCTGTGGGCAGGCATGGGCCGCGCCGCCAACAACCTGTGCACGTTCACCGTGTCAGGGGTCTCCATGATGCTGACGCAATCGGGCATCGCGGCCGCGATGATCGCGTCGCTGATCCTGTTCGTGCTGGTCAGCGTTGCGTTCGTGGGTGCCGGGCTGTTCCGCCTGCCGTCGACGGTCGGGGAACGCGAGGCCATCAAGGCGGGCCTTGCCGCCGCGGCCGCGCCGACTGTGGAGGAGATGCAGGTCGAGTTCATCAGCCGAAGCGGCCTGACGCCGCGCGAGGAAGAAGGGCTGCGCGCCGTGACCGCCGACGAGCGCCCGCTCAAGCAAGTGGCCGATGACCTGGGCATTTCGCTGCGTATGGTGCAACGTCACCTGACCAACATCTACAGCAAGACCGACACGCAAACCCGAGCCGGCCTCACCCGCGCATTCTTCGGGAAATAGGACGGCTGCGCACGAGAAAGCAGCAGCTTGCCAACAAGCCTCACTTGCGCATTCTTCGGGAAATAGGACGGCTTCCCGCCGTCCAAGCTCGATCAGGCAATAGGATCAGTCAGAGCGGCAAGCTTTCCCGGCCGCACAAACGCGACCGCTTTTCGGCTTCGAAA
>NZ_CDRSTZ010000038.1:0-19915 GCF_977052095.1 Senegalimassilia sp. | reverse complement strand
GAACAGGCTGGCCTCGTGGGCCGCCAGCGCGCGCAGCGTGGCGTGCACCTGGAACGTCAGCGACTTGCCACGCCCCGTGACCATGACGCCCAGCACTGAGCGGCCGGCCGCCAGGTTGTCCAGAATGTCGCGCTGCGCCTGGTGCAGCTGCCCGTCGCCGATGATGGCGCGCACGATGTGCTCCGTCAGCTGCTCGGGATCCTGCCGCGCCATGGCCTCCCACTTCACGCGGTTGACTTCAAGCTCGTTCTCGTATTCCTCGATGGCCTCGGGGTCGTGCGGCGCGTCGGCGCACAACTCCTCGTCGCGCGTGGCGTACAGGTCGGACACGAAGCTGAGGTTTTCCGGGTTCAGGCACGCCTCAAGCGCGGCGCACGTGCGCGCCGGCGACAGCGATTTCAGCATGGCCTTCACGCTGCGGCGGTTCTTCCATTCGTCGATCTGCACCTCGAACGCCGCGTTGACCACGCTGTCCGTGGTCATAAGCGCCTTGATGTCGTTGCAGTGGAACATGATGCCCGCCACCGTGGTGCGGCCGTTGGAAAGCGAGCACGAGAAGTGGTTGCGCTCGGCGCCCACGGCGCGACAGTGCAGCAGCGTGACGTCGCGCGCCAGGTACACGGGCACGGGGTGTTCCTGCCCGAACGGCGCCAACGCGTCAAGCTGCGCCACGTTGCGCAGCGTCAGCTCGTCAAGGTTCACGCACGCGTCGATGGTGATAAGCGGATGAAACGCCCCCTCGGGCAGCGCGTCCATGTATTCGCACAGGCGGCGCTCGAATTCCGGCAGCTTTTCGGTAGGCAGCGTCACGCCGACGGCCGCCTCATGGCCGCCGAAGCGAAGCAGCAGGTCAGAGCAGCTTTCCACCGCTTTGAACAGGTTAACCTGGCCAACGCTTCGCCCTGAACCGCGCGCTTCGTCGCCATCGATGGTGAACAGCAGCGTGGGCACGCCGTACGTGTTGACCAGGCGGCTTGCCACAATACCCTTCACGCCTTCGTGCCAGCCTTCGCCGGCAACCACCAGCGCACGCTGGCCCTTGTAGGTTTCGGCGGCCTGGGCTTTGGCGATTTCGGACAGCTCGGCCTCGATGGCGCGGCGCTGGTCGTTGACGCTTTCCAGACGCTGTGCCAGCTGGTTGGCCTCGTCGAAGCTGTCGGTAAGCAGCAGGTCGAGCGCCAGTTGCGCGTCGCCCATGCGGCCGGCGGCGTTCAGGCGCGGGATGATGGAGAAGCTTAAGTTCGTGGCCGTGACCTGCTTGGCCGCGGCGCCCGACGTTTCAAGCAACGCGGCGATGCACGGGCGCGGCGTCTCGTTGATATGGCGCAGACCGTCGGCCACCAGCGCGCGGTTCTCGTCGCGCATGGGCATGAGGTCGGCGATGGTGCCGAGCGTTGCGAAGTCAGTGAACTGGCGCCACAGGTGCGGCTTGCCAAAGCGGCCGCCCAGCGCCTGCACCATTTTCAGTGCCACGCCCACGCCGGCCAGAATGGCGCTGGGGCAGGCGGCGTCGCACTTCGGATCGGCCACCGGCACGCCTTCGGGCACCAGGTCGGACGGCTCGTGGTGGTCGGTGATGGCAACCTGGATACCGCGCCGCTCAAGCAGGCGCACCTCTTCCTTGCAGGCGATGCCGCAGTCAACCGTTACCAGGAAATCGGGGTTGACCTGGGACAGGCGATCGATGGCAGCCGGCGTGATGGCGTAACCTTCCTCGAAGCGGCGCGGGATGAACGGCGTGACGGTGGCGCCAAGTGCGCGCAGACCGCGCGTCATGACCGTGGTGGCCGAGATGCCGTCAAGGTCGAAGTCGCCGAACACCAGGATGTGGTCGCCGCGGCGGATGGCAGCTTCAAGGGCGTCGGCAACGTCCGCCAAGCCGGGAATGGTATAGGGGTCGCGCCAGTCGCGGTCAAGCGACGGCGATAAGAAACGGTTCGCAGCTTCCGGGGTGTCGATGCCGCGCGACACGAGCGTGGCCGCAATGAAGTGCGGCATGTGCAGCTCGCGTTGCAGGCAGGCAACAGCCTCGGGGTCCGCTGCCTTGATGTTGAATCTGGCAGACATGATAGGTACCTACTTTATGCAACATTCCTAATAGTTCGCTTCCCATTGTCGCACAACAGGCGCCCGGCGCCACCGGGAAGTAACGCACCTGACATGTGGAGCTGCGGATGGTCAAACGCGAAGCACATCGAGCGCACAACAAGATTGTCTCAACGTTGTAGCTGTCGGTGGCGCCGTCGTACAGGTGCGCGAGCGCGATGTGTGCACGCCCGCGATACACATCCACCAGCGCGTTGTAGCTGCCTTCGTAGATGCGGTCGACGGCAAGGCCCGTGGCGCCCAGGTAGTTTGCCAGCACGTCGCCGACGATGTCGTTACCCGCCAGGATGCAGGTGGCCGTTTGCTGCGCGCCGGTTGCCCCCGGCGCTGCCGTTGCCGCCGCCGCATGAGTGCCCGGCGCAGCGCCCGCCTGGCCAGATGCGGCCGGTATAGCAAACTGAAGGCCCGTTGTCTCAAGCTGCCGCGCACCATCGATGCTGCTCGTGCGAAGGCGGGGCGGCCTCGCGCAAATGGGGTTACGGGTGTGCCATAATGGGGTTTCCTAACCTGAACTACTTTGCAGGAGCATCACATGGCCAACTGCCTTGTCGCCCAATCCGGCGGACCCACCGCCGTCATCAACGCCAGCTTGGCTGGCGTCATCCGCGCCAACCAGCTCAACCCGTTGTACGACCACGTCTTCGGCGGCCTGCACGGCATCGAAGGCACGCTCGAAGGCAACCTGTGCGACCTGACGCACCTGTCGGGCCGCGACATCGAGGTGTTGAAGCAAACGCCCTCAAGCGCGCTGGGCACGTGCCGCTACAAATTCTCTGAAGAGGCCGACTTCCAACGCCTCATCGACGTGATGGACGCCAACAACATCGACACCATGTTCTACATCGGCGGCAACGGCTCCATGTCCACCGTGTCCACCATGGCAACATGGGCGGCCGAGCACGACGTAAGCAAGCGCTTCATCGGCATCCCGAAAACGGTGGACAACGACCTGGGCATTATGGACCACTGCCCCGGGTTCGCCAGCGCGGCGAAGGTGGCGTGCGAGATCACCCACGCCACGCGCATGGACTACGACGCCTACACGCGCCCCGAGGTGTTCGTGCTTGAAACCATGGGCCGCGATGCAGGCTGGCTTGCGGCCAGCACGTTCATGACCGGCGACGTCGACCTGCTGGTGCTGCCCGAAGTGGATTTCCGCCGCAGCATTTTCCTGGAGCAGGTGCGCGCGAAGATGGAGCAGCAAGGCAGCTGCTACGTGGTCATTTCCGAAGGCGCACGCTGGTACGACGGCACGTACCTGTCCGCGAACGGCAAAGCCGCCGACGGGCTGGGCCACGCCATGCTCGGCGGCGCGGCCGGGCGCTTGAAGTCCATGATCGTGGAGGCGGGCATCGCGCCGCGCTGCGTGGTGCAGGATTTGTCGCGCGTGGCGCGCTCCAGCAACTTCGCCATGAGCCTGGTTGACTTTGAAGAAGCCTATGACCTGGGCGTTTGCGCGCATATGCGCAGCTTCGACCCCACGTTTACCGGCAAGGTGGTGGGCATCTTGCGCGGCGCCACCGAAGACGGCGACTACAACGCCGAGTTCTTCGCATGCGACGCAGCGCAGGTGGCGAACTACGTCAAGCGCTTCCCCACCGAGTGGATCTTGCCGAACTACCAGGGCATCACGCAGGAAGCCATGGACTACTTCCGCCCGCTTATCCAAGGCGAGCCGAAGCTCATCTGCGAAAACGGCATCCCCGTCACGCTGAAGCCATTCAACCGGCGATAGCGGGTAGTGCGCGGCCGAAGCGGTTTGATACGACTTGCCAATGATCCGTACGCCGTAGGCGCCGCATGATTTCAACCGAAATTCGTAGGGTTGAGCGAGAGCTGAGTCCTACGAATTTCATTCCCTAGCGATTCCTATAAACAGGTTACTGGATACCGCTTCATGGGCAAGCTCCCAGGTCAGGAGCTTGCCTGCGGTGGCCAGGTTGCTTGCGATGGTTGACTTCCCGATGCCGCCCTTGCCGTAGATGGCCAGCTTGTACATGCGCTACTCCGCTGGCACGAACGTGTCGCGGTCGGGTGCAAACGACTGCATGGCGCGGATGGTGCGGTCAAACAGCTCGTCAAGTTTCCAGCCCAGCATCTCGGCACCCGCGCGGATGACATCGCGGTTCACGCCCGCGGCGAAGCGCTTGTCCTTGAACTTCTTCTTCAGCGACTTCACGTTGAAGTCCATGACCGACTTGCTGGGGCGCATGACCACCGCCGCGCCGATAAGGCCCGTCAGCTCCTCGGTGGCGTACAGCACCTTCTCCATCTGCGCTTCCGGCTTCGGCAGCGTGTCGTTCAAATCGCAGTTGTGCGACTGGATGGCGCGGATGAGTTCCGGCGTGCCGCCCGCCGCCGCAATAAGCTCGGCCGCGTACACCGTGTGGTTGACCGGGTCGTCGTCATGCTCTTCCCAGTCCACGTCGTGCAGCAGACCCACGATGCCCCAGAATTCCTCGTTTTCCGGATCGAATTCGCGCGCGAAATAGCGCATGGTCTGCTCGACGGTTTCGCCGTGCTCAATATGGAACTCGTCTTTGTTGTGATCGGTCAACAGCGCAAACGCCTCGTCGCGCGTGATGCCTGCATGCAAAGCTGCCATGGGATTCCCCCTCAAACGCTCGAAGGCCGCACTGCCCGGCGGCCCGATTCTTCGTGCGACCATGCTAGCACGTCTGAGGATAAGCCACAGCTAGAACGTGATGCCGAAGGCGGTGATGATAAGGCCCCAGAACACGCCCGTAGCCCACAGGCCGGCCAGCACAATGAGGTTTTGGCGCACCTGGCGGTTCGTGCGGAACAGCACAAGCAGGCCCACGCCCGCCGACACCAGAAGGCCCGCCATCATGGCGCCGGCGCCCAGCGCGCCATCGACGTACAGCTGCGCGATGACCACGCTGGCCGCACAGTTCGGGATAAGGCCCACCAGCGCCGAGCCGAACACCGACAGCGCCGGGTTGCTGCCCAAAAACGCTCCGATGGCATCTTCGCCAACCACCTCAAGCACGCCGTCGAGCACAAGCGTGATCAGGAAGATGAATACGGTGACCTGCGCCGTATGCTTCAACGCGCTGCGCAGGATGGAGCTGTGCTCGTGATGGTGTTCGTGCTCCTCGTCGTGCTGGTAATCGTAGGCAAGCTCGGGGTTCTGCTCGCAGGCGTCGCATTCGCCGTTGCAGTGGCAGTGGTCGCGCTCGCACAGCTCGTGGATGCGCAGCTTCTCGCGGTCGCGGCGCGCCAGGCGCACGGCGGCGTCCACCACAAAGCCCATGATCATGCCGATCATCAGCTTCACGCCCATAATCTTCACAATGGTCATGGGGTCAACTTGCTCGGCCAGGAAAATGGGCAACATCTCGTCGGAGGTGGACAGGAACACCGCGAACAGCGTGCCCAGCGTGATGACGCGGCCTGCCCACAGCGTTGCAGCCGCCGCCGAGAAGCCGCATTGCGGCACGATGCCCACCACGGCACCCACCACCGGGCCCGCCGCGCCGGCGCGACGCACGGCCTCTTCGGCCTTGTCGCCCGCCTTGTGCTCCAGCCATTCCATGGCCAAATACGTTACGAACAGAAAAGGGATAAGGTACAGCGTGTCCTCGATGGAGTGCTCGAGGACGTGCCCGACGAGATGCGTGATGTCTTCCATGAACCTTGCCTTGCGATCGAAAGATGCCTTTGCCCGCGCATGCGTCGCATGCGCTCCATGTATCAGGTTCCCAGTTTACAGAACGCGTCAAGCGAACACGAAGAAACCATGAATGCTGGTTAACTTTCCCGACTTTTGCCCTCTGCGGCCTGGGGTGCCTTGCGGCCCACAGCGCCGAACCATCATCGACGGATGAACAAATTCCAGGGGGCGTTCAACCGACGCCTGCGCGAACGCGAACGGGTTCCTTGAACCCGTTCATAACTAACGACGAGAAGCAATAGCATAGGAGGATCGCCATGCAACTGAAAAGTCTACTCGAGAAGATGATCGAGGTGCACGCTTCCGACGCGTTCATCATCGCCGGCCTGCCTCTGGCGTACCAGGCAAGCGGATCGCATGTGCGCACTGACACGGCCCCTCTCACCCCGGCCGACGCGCAGGAGCACATCGAGACGATCTACGAGCTGGCCGGCCGCGACCTGAGCCTGTTCACTGACAGCGTGAACCACGACGACGACTTCAGCTTCGCCGTCCCGAGCGTCGGCCGTTTCCGCGCCAACATCTTCCGCCAACGCGGCTCCTACGGCGCCGTCATCCGCGTCATCCCCTTCGGGCTGCCCGACCCTGACGAGATGAACATCCCGGAGTCCGTCATGCGCCTTGCCGACCTGAACAGGGGCCTGGTGCTGGTGACGGGCCCCACCGGCTGCGGCAAGTCCACCACGCTGGCGTGCATGCTCGACCGCATGAACCACAAGCGCACGGGTCATATCCTGACCATGGAGGACCCCATCGAGTTCGTGCATAAGCACGGCTCCTGCATCGTCACGCAGCGCGAGATTCCCACCGACATCGCCAACTACTCCGAGGCGCTGCGCTCAGCCATGCGCGAAAGCCCCGACGTCATCCTGCTCGGCGAGATGCGCGACGCCGAGACCATCGGCACCGCCATCAACGCTGCCGAGATGGCGCAGCTGGTGCTCTCCACGCTGCACACCACCAGCGCCGCCGACACCATCGAGCGCATGATCGACGCCTTCCCCGCCAACCAGCAGCGCCAGATCCGCACCCAGCTGTCGCTCGTGCTGCAGGCCACGGTCAGCCAGATGCTCATCCCCGCGCTCGACGGCACCACCATCCCCGTGTTCGAGGTCATGCACATGAACACCGCCATCCGCAACCTCGTCCGCGAGGAGAAAACCTACCAGATCGACCCCGTGATCGCCTCCAACGGCGCCTCCGGCATGCAGACCATGGATCAGGCGTTGTTCAACGCCGTACGCGAGGGCAAGGTGGCGAAGGACGTCGCGCTACAGTACTCGCATCATCAGGAAGCCCTCCTGCGCCGTTTCCAGGCGGAAGGCCTGCAAGGACCCCATCAACCGCATGCAAGACCGCAAAACGCCCTCCTGCAACCGCAGGAGGGCGTTTTTGCCGCGCTTTGCAACCTGAGCGCAGAGCGCCGGATGCGAAAAGGGCCCGCCGAAGCGGGCCCTTTTGCTGCAAGGTTTATGAACCTGTTGCTTACATCATGCCGCCCATTCCACCTGCGGCTGCGGCAGCTGCGGCTGCGGCCGGATCGGGATCCTTCGGAATCTCGTTGATGGTGGCCTCGGTGATGAGGATCAGGGCCGCCACGGAAGCAGCGGACTGCAGAGCCGTGCGCGTAACCTTGACGGGGTCGTTGACGCCCATCTCGATCATCTTGCCGGTAGTGCCGTCGGCGAAGTTCACGCCCTCGCCCTTCTCCATGTGCTTGACCTTGTCAACCACAACGGAGCCTTCAAAGCCGGCGTTCTGCGCGATGGCGCGCATGGGGGCCTCCATGGCCTTGCGGATGATCTCCACGCCAACCTTCTCGTCGGCGTCGGTGACCTCAAGCTTGTCCAGCGCGGGGATGGCGTTGATGAGCGCCACGCCGCCACCAGCGACGATGCCCTCTTCAACAGCAGCGCGCGTAGCCTGCAGAGCGTCCTCGATGCGGGACTTCTTCTCCTTCAGCTCGGCCTCGGTGGCTGCGCCGACCTTCAGCACGGCAACGCCGCCGGACAGCTTGGCCAGACGCTCCTGCAGCTTCTCGCGGTCGAAGTCGGAGTCGACGCGCTCGAGCTCGTTCTTGATCTGGTTGATGCGGTCCTCGATAGCGGACTTGTCGCCAGCGCCGTCAACGATAAGCGCGGTATCCTTCGTGACCTTGACGGTCTTGGCGGTACCCAGCATCTCGATCTTGGCGTCGGCCAGCGTCATGCCGAAGTCCTTGTCGATGACCTGCGCGCCGGTGACGGCAGCGATGTCCTCGAGGATGCGCTTGCGGCGATCGCCAAAGCCGGGGGCCTTGATGGCCACAGCGTTGAACGTACCACGCAGCTTGTTCAGCAGGATGGTGGCCAGCGCCTCGCCCTCGACGTCCTCAGCAACGATGAACAGCGGGCGGCCGGTCTTCATGATCTGCTCCAGCAGCGGGACCATGTCCTGGATGTTGGAGATCTTCTGGTCGGTCAGCAGGATGAACGGATCGGACAGGTTGGCTTCCATCTTCTCCATGTCGGTTGCCATGTACGGGCTGATGTAGCCGCGCTCGTACTGCATGCCTTCCACGATTTCCATGTCCAGGCCGAACGTCTGGGAATCCTCGACGGAGATGGCGCCGTCCTTGCCCACGGCGTCCATGGCCTGGGCGATCTTCGCGCCGATTTCAGCGTCGCCGGCGGAAATGGTGCCGACGTTCGTGATCTGCTCAGTGGTGGAAACCGGCGTAGCGTCGGCCTTGATGGCCTCGACCACGGCGTCGGTTGCCTTCTGGATGCCGCGGCGGATGCCCAGCGCGTCGGCGCCGGCGGTCACGTTGCGCAGGCCCTCGGACACGATGACGTCGGCCAGCAGCGTGGCGGTGGTGGTACCGTCACCGGCAACGTCGTTCGTCTTGACGGCGGCTTCGCGGATGAGCTGAGCGCCCATGTTCTCGACCGGATCCTCCAGCTCGACTTCCTTAGCAACGGTAACACCGTCGTTGGTAATGAGCGGAGCGCCGAACGACTTCTCCAGGGCAACATAGCGGCCCTTCGGGCCAAGCGTAACCTTAACGGCGTTGGCCAGCTTGTTCACGCCGGCGGCAAGAGCGCTGCGGGCATCAGCTTCGAACTTGATATCCTTAGCCATTCTTGAAACTTCCTTTCGAATGCAGCTTGCGCGGCGCGTATGCCCGCGCAAGCCCTACTTACTTAAAGCGTGCGCTTGTGCGCTATTCGAACACGGCGTACAGATCGTCGGCGCGAAGGATGAGCACGTCCTCGCCGTCAACTTTGATCTCCTGGCCGCCGAACTTGCCGTAGACGACCTTGTCGCCAACCTTGACCGGCACCGGCACCAGGTTGCCGTCCTTGTCGGGCTTGCCAGCGCCCACTGCCAGAACGACGCCGCTCTGAGGCTTCTCCTTGGCCTCGGATGCGATGAACAGACCGGAAGCCGTGGTCTCCTCAGCTTCGTCAGCCTTCACGATAACGCGATCGCCCAGGGGTTTCAGATTCATAACGCTGCCTTCCTTTCGCATCGATTACGCGAGATTGGTTTCGCATACCCGTTATTTAACCACTCTGTGTTGCTGAGTGCTAGCACTCTTTGGTAACGAGTGCTAAACACATCGCCTACTATAGCAGCCGCCCCGCCGATTGCAAGCAGAAGCGTTAGAAATGTGAAGCCCCGCGAAAAACTTTTTCGCAGGGCTTCGGAATTGGCAAGATCGCGGCAGGCGGAAAGCCGGCCGGTTGCGCCCCGACCCGTAAATGAGGAAGGAGGCGAAGCGTTAGACCGGAAGCGAAGGGGCGGCCAAGGGAGCGCCCTGCCGCGCGCTTGCCGCGTCGCCGGGAAGATACAGCCACCCGCCGCCCTTACGCCACACCAGGCTTCACCAGGCCGCTTTCGTAGGCGCGCACCACCAGCTGCGCGCGGTCATGGGCATCAAGCTTGCCCATGATGCGCGCAAGGTGGGTTTTCACCGTTGCCGGGCTGATGAACAGACGCTCACCGATCTGTTCGTTGTTCAGGCCGCGCGCCACCAGCGTGAGAATCTCGCGCTCGCGGTCGGTCAGCTGCGACAGGCCCGCCGCCGCGGCCGCAGCCGGCGTTGCCGGGCGCGTGGCCACGAACGTCTCGATGAGCCGCCGCGTGATGGACGGCTCGATAAGCGCATCGCCGGCGGCCACCACGTGGATTGCCGACACGATCTCGTCGGGCTCGGCGTCTTTCAGCAGAAAGCCGCTTGCGCCGGCCGACAGCGCGTCGTACACATATTCGTCCAGGTCGAACGTGGTAAGGATGAGCACCTGCGTGGACGCAAGCGCACCGTTTGCGCGGATGGCGCGCGTGGCGTCGATGCCGTTGACGCGCGGCATGCGGATGTCCATGAGCACCACCTCGGGACGCAGCTTCTGCGCCAGCTCCACCGCTTGGTCGCCGTCGCGCGCCTCGCCCACCACCTCAAGGCCGTCGTAGGACGACAAGATCATGCGGAAGCCGCTGCGCACCAGGTCCTGGTCGTCAGCGATGAGCACGCGGATGGGCGCGCCGCCCGCCGCACCTGCGCCTGCGGCGCCCGCAGGCCCGCCAATCAGATTCTCGCCCATGTAGTTTACGCCTCCGTTCCTTTCAGCGGGATGCTTGCCCGCACGCAAAATCCACCCTGCGGCGCATCGCCGGCCGCAAACCAGCCACCCAGCACGCGCACGCGCTCGGCCATGCCCGCCACGCCGTGGCCCGCGCCATCGGCCGCCTGCGGAAGCGGCTCGTTCTGCCCGGGGCAGGCCGCCGGGCGCCCGCAGCCAACGCCGTCGTCGGCCACCAGCAGCGTTGCCGCGCCGTCTTCCACAGCGAAACGCAGCGTCGCATGGTGCGCCTGCGCATGCTTCACCGCATTCGTGCACGCCTCGCGCGCCACCGTGAACAGCGCCATGTCGATGTGCGCCGGCACCTGCGCGCGGTCGTAGCCGTCCATGTCAAGCGTCACGTCAAGGCCCGCACCGCGCAGATAGGACTCCAGCTCGCCCACTTGGTTCGTGCCCGCCGCCGGCATGGTTTCGACCACGTCGTCGCCGTGGCGCAGCACGCCGATCATGGAGCGGATGTCGTCAAGCGCGCTTTTCGCCGTGGTGCGCGCCGTGGACACGGCCTCCTTCGCCATTTGGGGGTTGCGGTCAAGCAGGCGCTCGGCCGCCGCCAGCTGAATGCTGACGGCCGACAGCGAGTGCGCCGTGATGTCGTGCACCTCGCGCGCGATGCGCACGCGCTCCTCCTCCACGCGCCGCGCCGCCTCTTCCTCGCGCGTGCGCTCGGCCTCGGCCGCGCGCTGCTCCACCTCGTGCACGTAGGCCGCATGCGTGCGGTACGCGTAGCCCGCCAGCACGGCCGCCACCATCAGCGCGATGTTCTGGAAGCGCGTGAAGAACACCATGCTTGCCGCCTGCATGGGCGCGTCGCCGAACAGCAGCGACAGCACGGCCAGCACGCCGCACACCACGCCCGGCACCGTGCCGCACTCCACCGCCACCGTGTACAGCGCCACCAGCGGGCCCACCACCGTCATGGAGAAGCCCGAGAACTTCAGCTGCAGGCCCAAGAATATGACCAAGCAGGCGGCGAACACGGGCAGCGGGAAGCGACGGCGCAGCACCAGCGGCACCACCGTCATGGCCAGGCCCACGAACACCTGCAGGTCGGGCACCACGTTCACCATGCCCAGGTATTGGCGCAGCGCCAGGTCGGGGATGATGATTGACGACGCCGTCAGCATCAGCTGCACGCAGCCGAAGGCGAACGCCAAAAGCATCACCGCCACGTCGACGGCCCAGTCGCGCGCGGTCATTTCACGTTGTGTCATCAGCAAGTTTTCCATGGCCCCATAGTAAGCCACGCGCCCGGTCGTGCGCCATACGCCGCCAAGCGTATTCCGAACCGCATGCCACCTTTATGCCGCGCCCAGGTCTGATGCGACGGCCTTGCCCGTGAAAATGCCGAACGCGCCGTTCGTGGTCAGGCTTTCGCCGCCGCCTTGCGCCGCCGCACCGCAGCAGTACACGCCCGGGATGGCCTTGCCGGCGCCGTCGAGCAGCCGGCCGTTTTCGTCCACCACCGCGCCACCGCGCGTGCGGAAACGCACGGGGAACTGCTTGAGCGCATAATAAGGTGGCTTCAGGTCATCCAAAAACTGCAGGCGCCCGAAATCGGAGTCTTTGCCGGCGCTGACCATACTGGAATAGCGGTCCCACGTCTTTTTCAGCACGTCTTCGGACACGCCCATGTTGCCCGCCAGCTCCTCCACCGTTTGGCACGGGCCCACCACGCGCGAAGCGTTTTTCGCCGTGATCTGCGCCGCGCTGCGCGACTGCCCGCTTTCGGAGATGCGCCCGTCGAAGATGGTCCAGAAATAGCCGCGCTCTTCGGAGAAGCACGTTGCGGCCAGCGTGCGCATGTAGTCCTCGTTGGCGAAGCGGTTGCCCTGCGCGTCCACCACCAGCGTCACCGCGAACATGCTCCACGCCGCTGCGGGCGGCAAATCACTGGTCAGCGACGGGGTAACGGCCGTGTCGGCCAGCTTGGCGCCCAGCGCCTGGCACAGCTTGTGGCCCTCGCCCATGGACGCAGCCGTGTAGCACCCCACGCGCTGCCACGCGGGCAGATAGTCGCGCACCAGCGCCTGGTTGCTGGCGAACCCGCCCGTGGCAACCACCACGGCGCGCGTATGCACGTCAGTGACCGCGGGGGTCTCCTTGCCCGTGATGAAGCGCACGCCGCACACGTGGTTGTCCTCGTCAAGGATGAACGCGCTGGCGCAATAGCCCGTGGAGAATTGCACGCCTTTGCTGGACAGCTTGTCGCGCAGCGGCATCATGATGCTTTCCGTGTCGCCGATGCCGTTTTTCGGCAGCACGCGGCGGCGGTTCGCCTCGTTGGCCGTGTACGTGGCGGGGTCGGCGAACTGCGCACCATACGAGTCGCGCATGCGGTCGACCCACTCGGGCGCGGCGTAGAACAGGCGTTTCGCGAAATCGAGGTCGGTCACGCCCGCGGCCCTCAGCGTTTCTCGACGGCTGGGCCACACGTCGTCGCAGCTTTCCGTGATGCCGGCATCTTTCTGCACCTTGCTGCCCACCACGTCCATGACGGCGTTCGACTCGTAGCTTTCGCCGCCCAGCACGTCAAGCTTTTCGGCCACCATGACCGAAAGCCCCGCCTCGGCCGGGTCCATGGCGGCCGAAAGCCCCGCCACACCGCTGCCCAGGATCAGCACGTCCACGGACGTGGAAAACGACACCGCGGGCTGGCCGAGCACGCCCGTGCCCTCGGCCGACGGGGTCGACACCGCCGAACAGGCGGAAAACGCCGGCACCGCCGCGACGGCCGCGGCCGCGCCCACAAGCTTGAAGAACGCTCGACGCTGCATGCAAGTAAGCCTTTCAGCCGGCAAACGGCGGCCTGCAAGAAAAAGCGGGCCGCCGTTTGGTTGGTTATCGAAGCCATGGTAACGCCGAAGGGGCAGGCACACGCCCGCCCCTTCCAGAATGCGTCAGATATTCGCGCCAAAGGCATATTGCCGGCACGTGGGTGCAGGGCCAGATTACGCCCCGCTTGCGCGAGGCCGCGCTGGCAAGCCAACCGCCACGCGTTCGCGGAATCGCACGCAACCGCTCTCCCACCCCAAAGCACACGCATCACACGCATCACGCGCATCGCCCGGCACGCCTTGCGCGGGACGACGCGCAGCCGTGCGGCTAGTCGTAGAACTTCGTGTCCGGGAACGGCGGCTCGAGGGCGCGCTTGAACGCCTGCGACTCCACCTTCGCCAGCACGCGCTCGACGTCGGCGCGGTTGAACCCGGCTTCCACCAGGCCGTTCTCGTTCACACCGTGCTCGTAGTGCGCGATGAGCATGCGGTCAAGCGTGGCGTAGTCGATGCCCATGGACTTCTCGTCCTCCTGGCCGGGGGCAAGCTCGGCACTGGGCGGCTTCACCAGCACGTGCTGGGGGATGGGCGGCACCTGCCCGTCGCGCCCGGCGCGCTCGTTGCGCCAGCGGGCAATGGCGTACACGTCGGTTTTGTACAGGCCGCCGATAGGGGCGAACGCGCCGGCCGTGTCGCCGTACAGCGTGGAGTAGCCCATCATGGACTCGCTGCGGTTGCCCGTGTTCACCAGCATCCAGTTGTTCGCGTTCGAAAGCGCCATAAGCACGACGGTGCGGCAGCGCGCCTGGGTGTTCTCCGACGCCGTGCCGGCCAGCTTGCCGCAGCCCGAACGGCGCAGCACCGCCTCGAACGCCTCGAACGGCTCGCAGATGGACACGACGTGCGTTTCGATGCCCAAGTTCTCCGCCAGCTCGCGCGCATCGTCAAGCGAGTGGTCGGTGGAGTACGGGCCCGGCAGCATGACGCCGTGCACGTGCTCGGGGCCGAACACGTCGGCGCACAACGTGGCGATAACGCTCGAGTCGATGCCGCCGGAAAGCCCCACCACCATGTCGGTGAAGCCGGCGCCTTCCGCATAGGCGCGCAGCGCTTCGGCACACGCCTGGTACATATCGTTCGCTCGCATAAGCCGTCCTTTCAGCGCAAGCGGGATTCCTTCACGTGCCAGTATGCCCAAGCCATGTTTCCGGGCTATTGCGAAACGCCCACAGCTTGGCAACAGGACGAAAAGCATACACAAAAGGGCCCGCTGCCGGGCCCTTCTGCACTTGCGAATCCTTTAGCGCTTGCGGCGTTTCGCCAGCCTCGTTCACGTAGCATAGCTCGGCTGTCACCGATGCCGGACGCAGACCGTCCACGTCGTTCTCGTCGTTCCACACCTTCTTCGCGTTGATGTCGTCGCCGATGAACGTACCGCAGCCCTTCCCCTTTCGTGTAGGTGATGGTCTTCTTGTTCTGGTCGGCAAAATCGTACGTTGCGCCCGCATCCTCGTGCGCGCTCGACGTGCCGGACAGCGCGGTTGTTTCCGCCTTCACTTAGTTCATGTCGATGAACGGGGCGTTGACGATATCGAGGTCCTGCGCGATGGTACGCGGGAACGTCACCTCAGAGCCCCACGGCGCGTTAGTGCTGTTCACGAACTTGATGGCTTCGTGACCATTGTTCTGATAAGAAATCAGCTTGAACGTGTCGGTGTTGTTGCCGAACACGATGGCCTGGTTGTACCAGTACGTGCCGCTTGGCAGCTGCCCCTGGGCGCTTTGCATGCTGGCCTGGCTTTCGCCGGCGGTGGCCGAGGCCTTCGTCAGCGGCGAGAGTCCCACCATCAGGATGGCGGACATGACCTGCACCTGCTGATAGTTGACGTGCAGCACGCCGTTTTCAAGCGTGGGCGTGGCAGACGCACCGCCCACCAGGCTTAAATATATTGAAAATGCTACTGGATGGCGCGAATCTGCTCGGCCAGCCATGTGGCCCATTCCTCCACGCCTTCGCCTTTCGTTGCCACAATCGGGAAGATAGGCGCCTGCGGGTTGACCTGGCGCACGTTTTCGCAAAACGCCTGGCGATCGAAGTCGAACGCCTCCACGGTGTCCACCTTGTTCAACACCACAGCCTGCGACGCGCGAAATGCGCCTGGACATTCCAGCGGCTTGGCGTCGCCTTCAGACACAGACAAGATCACCGCCTTCGCGTTCTCGCCCAGGTCGAAGTCGGCGGGACGCGCCAGGCTGCCCGCGTTCTCCACAATCACTAGGTCAAGGCGGGCAAAATCCAGCTCATCGACGGCACAGCTGAGCGCTTCGGCGTCCAGGCAGCACGCGCTGTCCACGTCAACCCGCACGGCCGCGATGCCCTGCGCCTTGATGCGCTCAACATCCGCGGTGCTGGCTTTTTCGCTTTCAACCACGGCGATGTTGAACTCGTCGCGCAGCGCCTCGATAGTGGCCAGGATGGTGGACGTTTTGCCCGAACCGGGGCTGGCCAGCAGGTCAAGCAGGTACACGTGGTGCTCGGCGAAGCGACGGCGCAAAGCGGCCGCCATTTGATCGCTTTTGATGAAAGCAGATTGCTTCGTATCCATACGCACGGCGCTCCTTCCTGGTGATGGCGAATAGTGCAAAAAGCATGCGGCGAACCTCTGCCCAAGCAGCTCTCAACGAAGCAGCCAAAGGCGCCCGCGCAGCAAATCGGGCCACAAGCTTAGCGCCCAGCCCCGCCACGACAACACCGCCACAAGCCAAGGTGCAAAACCCGGCGCGAGCGCTCCAACGCCCGCAAAGTAAAATCTTGTAGCGACGCCAAAGCGCTAGTCGTCGGGCAAATCGACCTCGATGGAATCGATTTGCATCTCGCGTCCGGCAATCAGCTGCGTGGCATAGCTGCCGCACTTCGGGCACATCATGTGGAAGCGATCGTGCTCGTACTCGGCGCCGCAGTCAAGGCAGCGACTTTTCGGCTTCACGATGTTGATGTCAAGCTCCGCGCCCTCGCTGATGGTACCTTCCGTCAGCACCTCGAACGCGAAACGCAACGAGTCCTCGATGGCCTCGGTCATCTCGCCGATGGACAGCACCACCTTCAGCACCTTCGTGGCACCGGCTTGCGCAGCAGTTTGCTCCACTGCGTCCATGACGCCCGTCATGATTCCCAGTTCGTGCATGATGCTCCTTTGCACACGCGATGCGCGCGGCCCCAAGCCGCGCACGGATGATACGCATCCATACTAGCCCATCAACAGCAACACGCCCCGTGAATCCCCGCAAAGCACCGAAACGCACGGAAGCCCGTGCGTTTGCACGGGCTTCCGGAACAATCAGTAACAGCAAGCGGTAAAACAGCAGGCAAGTTTGCGAAGCCTGCGGCCTGGCTACTTGCGCTTGACGGCCTTCAGCGTTTTCGGCTTGTTGATGCCGGCTTCCTCGGCCTCTTCCTTCGCCAGCTCATCGTTCTGCTTCTTGATGCGGTTGCGCAGCGCCACGCGCGCCAACAGCAGCGACACCTCGTACAGCACGATCAGCGCAGCGAACATGAGCGCCATGGTGACCGGCGAAGCGTCAGGCGTGATGATGGCGCAGAACACCAGCAGGCCAACATAGATGCCGCGCCAGCTGTTGCGCAGTTTCTTGTACGGCACCACGTTGAACACCACCAGGTAGAAGATGACCAGCGGCAGCTCGAAGGCAACGCCGAAGCCTAGCAGGAACTTGATGATGATGTCCACATACGTAGACATGCGCGGCGTAACGGTGCCCAGGCCAAGCGCCTGGTCGGTCAACCACTGGAACGCCGGGTTCAGGATGATGCAGTAGCAAAACACTACGCCCACAATGAACAGCGCCACGGCGGCAACGAACGTGGGGATGAACCACTTGCGCTCGTTGGGCTTAAGCGCCGGCAGGAAAAACGCCAGCAGCTGCCACAAGATAACCGGCGAGCAAGCCACGATGGCCGCCCAGATGGAGATCTTGAAACGGGTGCCGAACGCCTCGAACGGGTCGATGGCCATGAACGACGGCAAGCCGTCGGGACCCTTCGGCAGGTAATCGGCGATGGGAATCATGAGGAACTGACCCATGGTAGGCGTGGCGAAGTAGAACACGCACACGCCGATGAGCAGGCACACAACAATACGCACCAAGCGCATGCGCAGCTCGCCCAAATGATCGAAAAGGGGCATACGCGCCGGTCCGATAGGCATCGGTTATTCCCCCTTTGCTTCGGTAGGTGCGGACTGGTTGGCAGCAGGCGCTGCAGGAGCCGGGGCGGCAGCGGCAGGCGTTGCGGCCTCGGTGGACTTCGCGTCGGCGGCGGCAAGGGCGGCCTGCTTGGCAGCTTCGGCCTTCTCGGCATCGGCGGCCTGCTTGGCAGCGCGCTCGCGGTCGTAGCGGGCCTTGCGCTCGCTGAAGCTTTCCTGCTTCGCAACGGTGCGCGGCTGCTGGGAAGCGGCCTTCGAAGGCGCGGAATGCGTTGCCTGCGACACGGCCTTGCTAGCGCTGCTCACCGCCTTGCTGGCACCATTCGCGGCCTTCTTGCCCGCGTCGGCGGCCTTTTCCATAACGTCAAGCGGGTTCTTGAACGGTTCGTCGGAATCGGGGTCGTACACCTCGTTCTTGATAACCTTGTTCATTTCCTCCTGCGCGTTGCGGAATTTGCCGATGGCCTTGCCCAACGTTTTCGCCATGGCAGGCAGCTTGTCGGGGCCGAACAGCAGAAATCCGAACAGCAGAATGAGGAATAGCTCAAATCCACCGATACCAAACAAAGCAATCCCCTTTGTAAGATGTCCACTACGTCCGTTGCGGCGCCAGCGAAGCGCACAACAACAGCCATTTATAGTAGCACATTCGCCCGAAGTGCCTTCGAGCGCAAGTCCTCTACAGAAAAAGTATTCCTGGGGAATTTGGCGAAACGCAAAACGGGCGCCCGCCGAAACGACGGAGCGCCCGCAACGTGCAACTTGGATACGCGTTGCCTACATGGACAGCACGGACAGCGCGATGGTGGGAATGCCCAACGCCAGCACCAGGATGACGCACACGACGATGGTGAAGATCTTCTTCGTGCGCTCGGCGCGCTCGCGACGAGCCTTCTCCTTGCGTTCACGTTCCTGAGCAGCCTTGATGCGCTCGGACTTCTGCTTTGCCGTAAGCTTTTGATTCGTTCCCATGTCCTACCTCAACTTGCTGCGAATCTCGATGACGCGAGCGATGTTGCGCGCCACTTCCACGCCCACGTGCCAATGGTTCTTCTCGTACAGCACCTTGCCAGCAACCATGGTCATCATCACATCGGAGCCGTTGCAGGCGTTGACCACCGAGGAAACGGGGTCGGTGGTGGGCGTTTGATGCGAACCGGACAGGTCGACGGCAATGACGTCGGCCTGCTTGCCCACGTCAAGGCTGCCCACCTTGTCGTCGATCTTCAACGCGCGAGCGCCGCCCATAGTGGCCATTTCCAGCATGGTTTCCGACTGCATGAACTCGCGCGAGTTCACGGCGCGCTGCAGCAGCATGCCGATGTGCATCTCGGCGATCATGTCGGTGGAGTCGGTGGCAGCGGGGCTGTCGGTGCCCAGGCCCACACGCAGGCCGTTGTTCAAAAACTCGCTCAGCGGGGCCACGCCCATGCCCAGCTGCGCGTTGATGCGCGGGCAGCTGGCAATGGATACGTCGTATTCCTTCAGCTTGCGAATGTCGTGGCCGCTGACGTAAACGCCGTGCACCATCATGACGTTGTCGCTTTCGAACGCGCCCCAGTTCAGCGCGTAGTTCACCGGCGTGGTGCCCGTGGGCAACCACGGCGGAATCTCCACGAAGCCGCGCTTGGTGTCCATGGAGTGCACGGAAAACGGCGAGGATCCGTAGCGCACGAAATCGCATTCCTCGCGATCGCCGGCCAGGCGCAGCGCAACGGGCACGTTCTCCTTTTTGGCGAACTGCGCCACCTTACGGAACATCTCGGGATGGCACGCGAACACGGCCGACGGCGAAAGGCCGATGGTGACGCGGCTGGAATCAACCTCTTCGCGCCAGTGCATGAGGTCGTTTTCGGCCTGGTGCATGGCGAAATCCACACGGCGGCGATCCATGGCGCCGACCTCACGGTAAATGACGCTGCGCATGCCGAGCTTCTGCGTGGCCGTGCAGCTGGCGCCCGACGCCGTAATGTCAGCGACGGTGGTGATGCCGCTGGAAAGCGCTTCCAGACCGCCAAGGATGGCCGAGTCGTACCAGTCGGCCACATCGAGCTTCGCGGACAGCTCGCGCATGGTCATAATCCACGTTGCGTAGGGCACGTCGTGTACGATGCCGCGCAGCACGGCGTTTTCCAGGTGCGTGTGCAGGTCGACGAAACCGGGCAGCAGCGCCGCCTGACCGTAATCGGACGTTTCCTCGTCGGGATAGCGCAACTTGAGCATGGCGGCGGTTCCGACGTCGCGGATAACGCCGTCGCGAACGAGCACGGCGCCGTTGTGGATGGGCTCCGAAGTGATGGGAAGCATGTACTGCGCGCACAAAAGCATGGATGGCCTCGCTTGTTCCGTGATTTGCAAGTAAACACGTATGATAGCACCGATGCGCCCGCCCGCCGGGCATCCACGAAAGCAACGCGGTAAGCGGAAAGCGAGCACCGCGGGGATGCAATGTGGCGAGGAAGCGAGAGCGGCAAAGGACCCGAAGCGACGGGGCGCCTG
>NZ_CDRSTZ010000037.1:0-20313 GCF_977052095.1 Senegalimassilia sp. | reverse complement strand
CTTCGTGAGCTCCGCAAGCGAGGTAGTATATTACGGTATGAATGGCGGTCTGGCAACACCCTTTTTGAACTTTTTTTAATCGTGTAGATTCGCACATAACGTTGATTCGCTTTACGTGCTTTTCCTACACGATTGGAACCCCCCTGGTGCATGCCGAAGCGGCCGGCACCTATAGATGCCGGCCGCTTCTAGAGCCTGCTATTGGTTTCCCAGCTTACATTACGCGGCAGACGTGGGGTTCACGTCCTCGTCCATACGCGCTTCCTTGTAATGGTCGAACTCTTCGTAAATCTCGGCTGAAGGCTCTGCCGTAAGCTTCGATACGATGAAGATGCATAGCAGCGACACGATGAACGCCGGCAGCAGCTCGTAGATGCCGAATACGCCGCCAAGCGGTTTGATGAAGTTGTGCCACACCACGACGGTGATTGCACCGCCGAGCATGCCCGCAAGCGCGCCCTGCTTGTTCGTGCGGCGCCAATAGAGGCTGCACAGCATTAGCGGGCCGAACGAGGCGCCTAAGCCTGCCCACGCGTACGACACGACGCGGAAGATAACGGAGTTCTCGTCGATGGCGATGAGGATGCCTATGATCATGACGACGGCAAGCGTGATGCGCGAGACAATCATGACCTGGCGGTCAGTGGCATCGCGTTTGATGACGCCGCGGAAGATATTCTCGGCAACTGACGAACCGGTGATAAGCAGGTACGACGAGGCCGACGACATGGACGCCGCCAGAATGCCCGACACCACCACGCCGCACATAAACGCCGGCAAAATCATCTGCGCAATGACGATGAAGATATTCTCGGCGGCGGCATTCGTGCCGAAATAGGTGGGCAGCATAGCGCGGCCGATGAAGCCGATGCACAACGCGCAGACCATGGAGATGACCACCCACACCACGGCGATAATGCGCGATTGGCGTACCTCTTCGGCCGAGCGGATGCCCAGGAAGCGCACAAGCACCTGCGGCATGCCGAAGTAGCCAAGGCCCCAGGCAAGCGTGGAGATGATAGCCAGCACGCCGTACTCGGTGGGTTCACCAAACAGCGGCTCGTCGCCTTGAATCATTTGCAGGCCGGTTTCCGCATCCATGATGGGCGTGGTGAGCTGGCCGCCGTTGAGGAAGCCGGGAATGTTCTGCAAAAACGCCACGGTGACGTCAACACCGCCGATTGAGGTGATAGAGCCGATAAGCACCACGGCAAGCGCGAAGAACATAAGGCAGCCTTGGATGAAGTCAGTTGCCACAACGGACAGATAGCCGCCCACCAGCGTGTAGGCAAACACCACCACGGCGCCGAACACCATCATGGCCGCGTAATCGATGCCGAACAGCGTGTGGAACAGCTTGCCGCACGTTACGAAGCAGCTGCCGGTGTACACGCAGAAGAACAGCAGGATGATGAGCGCCGCAACCGTCGACAGAATGTTCTTCTTGTCGTGGAAGCGGTTGCTGAAAAATGACGGGATGGTGATGGCGTGCACTCGCTCGGAATACTGGCGAAGGCGTTTCGCCACGAACAGCCAGTTGAGATACGTGCCGATGGCCAGGCCGATGCACGTCCACATGGCCTCGGACGCGCCATAGAAATAGGCAAGGCCGGGAATGCCCATTAATAGGTAGCCGGACATGTCCGACGCCTCGGCCGAAAGCGCCGTGAACCACGGGCCGACCTTGCGGCCGCCGATGAAGTATTCGTCCGTGGACGAATTGGAGCGCTTCGCATACGAGAACCCCACCGCCAAAACGACGACGAAGTAAATGACCATTGCCAAAATGACCATCAAATCGTTCGAACCCATAATTCCCCATCTACCCCTCAAGCTGCGAGATTCGCCGTTTCAACGGTTGCAAGGCGAACGACCGCCTTTCGCAGCCGAAATATACGGGAAACGGACGCATTTCGCAACTGGTCGAAATTTCTACGTTGACTGTGGGATTATACTTGACTTCGCTTTCATCAGATAGGCTATTTCTATTGTTCTTGCACTGCGACCGGCGAAAGGATGCAAATGCCAGCATATGCGGATATGACCACAGAGGAGCTTGCGGCGAAACGCGACGAGCTTATGCGCGAATACGAAGCCATCAAGGCGAAGGGGCTGGCGTTGAATATGGCGCGCGGCAAGCCCTCAAGCGCGCAGCTTGACCTGAGCATGCCGATGCTGGCAAGCGTGACCACGTACGAGGACTGCCTTGCCGAGGACGGCACCGATTGCCGCAACTATGGCGTGCTTGACGGTATTCCCGAGGCGAAGCGTTTGATGGCGAGCATGCTTGACGACGACGCCGACCATGTCATTGTGTTCGGCAGCTCAAGCTTGAACATCATGTACGACACCATGGCGCGCTGCTGGTCGTTCGGCACGCTGGGCCACACGCCTTGGAGCAAACTTGATGAGGTGAAGTGGCTGTGCCCCTGCCCCGGCTACGATAGGCATTTCGGCGTGACCGAGGCGTTCGGCATCACGATGATCCCCGTTACCATGACCGCTGACGGGCCCGACATGGACGAGGTGGAACGCCTTGTTGCCAACGATGCGTCGGTGAAGGGCATCTGGTGCGTGCCGAAGTACTCCAACCCCGGCGGCGTGACGTATTCCGATGAGGTGGTGCGCCGCCTGGCGGCCATGCCTTGCGCGGCCGAGGATTTCCGCATTTTCTGGGATAACGCCTACGGCATCCACCACCTCTACGATGCACCCGAGCAGCAAGACCAGCTGCTTGATATCCGCGCCGCGTGCGATGAAGCTGGCAACCCCGATCGCTGCTTAAAGTTCGCCTCCACGAGCAAGGTGACGTTCCCGGGCGCGGGCATCTCGGCCATGGCGGCAAGCGCGGCGAACATCGCAGACGCGAAGGCGCGTATGAACCCGCAGGTCATCGGCCACGACAAGCTCAACCAGCTGCGCCACGTGCGTTTTTTGCGCGATGCGAAGGGACTGGCCGCGCACATGAGCAAGCATGCGGCCATTTTGCGCCCGAAGTTCGAGCTGGTGGACGCGAAGCTGACCGAGGCGTTGGCCGAGGTTGGCGGTTGTTCGTGGAGCAAGCCGCGTGGCGGGTATTTCGTGTCGTTCGACGCTCCGGCAGGCTGCGCGAAGCGCATCGTTGCGCTGGCGAAGGACGCGGGCGTTACCATGACAGGCGCCGGAGCCACGTGGCCGTACAAGAACGACCCCGCCGACAGCAACATTCGCATTGCGCCGAGCCTGCCGCCCGTTGAAGAGCTTGAGGCGGCGCTTGATGTGTTCACGTGCTGCGTGAAGCTTGCGTATACCGAGAAGCTGCTGAGGGAATAACGGCGGACGCGCTTTAGCGGCGTTTGGTAGCTGAATGCGAAGCGGGCCTGCACCTTTGGTGTGGGCCCGCTTTTATGTTAGTGACGCGCTTCGCGCTTTTTGTTTGGGTCGAGTTTTCGCTCGACGTTACGTTTTGGTTGCAAGGGTAATGTCCTTGCGAACTTGAGGCGATTCGCTAGTTGTTCTTGGCGGATTGCCAGGCTTTTACGAGTTCGGCTGCGGCGGCGTGGGGGTTTTCTGCGCCGCAGACTGCCGAAACGACGAAGAAACCATCGACGCCGGTTTGCGCCACCAGCGGGATGTCCGCCACCTTCACTCCCCCGCCCACCACGATAGGAACCGGGCTGGCAATGTGCAGATCGCGCAGGTCATCGAGGCTTTTCGTAATGATGGTACCATCGGAGGCAAGGCCGCAATCGCGCTTCGTGGGCGTTTCGTGCAGCGGGCCCACGCCCAGGTAATCCACCAGCGACATGTCAGCCGTTTTTACGTATTCGAGCATCTCGTCTGCACGAGCCGACAGGCCCACGATGGCATCGGGACCAAGCAGGTTGCGGCACGCTTCCACGGGAATGTCGGTTTGGCCAACGTGCACGCCATCGACCTTCACGCCTTGCTGGCGAGCGGCGTACACCACGTCGAGGCGGTCGTCCACCAGAAGCGCCACGCAATCGGTGGCGCCCAGCCGTGCGATCTCATCCGCAACGGCCGCCGTGCATGCAATAAGCTCACGCGCCGAACATTCTTTCGAGCGCACCTGCACGCACGTGAACCCCGCGCTGATGGCCTGGCCGGCAATGTCGGCAACGGGCCTGCCAAGCGTGTTTTCAGGGCCAAGCACCAGGTAAGCCGAGATATCGAGAACATCACGCATGCTCATGAGCGCTCCTTCCACTGGGCGTCGTTTTGCGCTTGCGCGGGTTGGGCGGGCGCGGCGGCCGATTTCCCGATAATCGCATCAACGCTTTCGACCTTTTTCTCCATCATGTTGCTGAAGCCAGGACGGATGTCGGCCTTGAGGACGACTTCCGTTCGGATGCCCTTTTCCGCAAGGACGAACGTGGCATCGCGCACGACGCGCATGACCTCGTCCCATTCGCCTTCGATTTCCGTGAACATGGAGTACGTTTTGTTCGGCAGGCCCGACTCGCGGATGACGCGCACCACCTCGGCGACGTTGTCCGCAAGCTCATCGCCGACGCCGAACGGGGCGATTGCCACCGCTACCAGCGTGTTCATGAGCTTTACGCCTCCTGGATTTCCATGGAGTTGTTCGCGATGTCCTCGGGCGTGGCAAGGTAGAGGCTGTCGAGAAACGCCACTTTGAGGCTTGCCGGCGCCGCTGCCTTCGCTGCTGCCGCGCGGCCGGAGAAGTTGTAGTGGTTCACCGCGGCGACCGCAGCCGTGAACGGGTCGGTTTGCGTGGCGTACACGGCCAGCACGCCGCCCTGCGAGCAGCCAAAGCCCGTCACCTTGCCCATAAGCGAGCTGCCACCGTGGCTGATGACCACCGATTTTCCATCGGTGACCAGGTCTGACTTGCCCGAAATGACAACGGCGCCGCCCGTGAAGCGTGCAAGCGCCACCGCGGCATCGCGCGCGGCTTCCACCGTGTCGGTGGTGTCGACGCCGCGAGCGCGCGAGAGGTCCTCGGCGCTGCCGGAAAGATCCCACAGGCCCGCCAGCGCGATGATCTCGGAGGCGTTGCCGCGCACGATGGCCGGCTTGTACTCCTTCAGCTGGCTAAGCAGCTTCGTGCGCAGGCTGCCGATGCCGATGCCCACCGGATCGAGCACCCAGGGCTTTCCTGCCGCTTGGGCCGCGGCGGCCGTGCGCGGGATGGTTTCCTCGTACACGGGAAACAGCGTGCCCATGTTCAGATACACGGCGCCACCTGCGGCGACAAGCGTTTCTCCTTCGTCGGGCAGATAGACCATGGCCGCCGAGCCGCCTGCGGCAAGCTGGGCATTCGCCACGAAATCGATGGTGACGGTGTTCGTGATGGATCCGGCCATGGGGTTGTTCGCGCGGACGTTTTGCGCCGCCTGGACGATGTTTTCCTTGAGCTGAGGCTGCTCGATCATGTGCTCTCCTTCGCAACGACAACGGGGGCGCTGCCGCCTTCCGGCTGCGCCCCCGTTTCTCACGAGAGATGCTCCCTACGCCAGCGTTACCTGGACAGGTTCAAAGGGTTAGGCGCGTGAGCCCTCTCAGCGCCGGCGAACACGCCGCCGGGCACCCCTGCATCGAATCTGTTGGTTGGCATGATACACCCAAGGCCGAGCTGTGCGGGAAGACAATTCCCCGAACGGCCTATGTCTTCGGCTGCAACCGATCCAAAAGCGCCGTATGACGCAGCAGGAGCTTGCATTGGCGGGAAGAACGGACAATCGAGCAGCTTGGGAGCCTGACAGGAGCCGCCGAAGCGAGGGGAGCTCCTGCCGGTTAATGGTCACGGCAAGCGCGAGAAGCCGCATGACAAACGACCTGTCCCCTTGTCATACGGGTGGCAGCAATTCGGCCGGATGGGAATATCGACGGGGCAAACGAGCAGCATAAGACCAGGCGAAGGCAGGCAAAGCGGCAGGATGCGCCCTACCGAATAACGGCCATGGCGAACAAGCCTACCCGACAAAGGACCTGGGCCCCTTGTCATATGGGACGGGAAAGATGGCGAAGCGAATGGGCTGCGGGCATACGGGCGAAACGGAATGCATGTGCAGATAGGCCCCGAAGCGGTTGCGCTGGAGCGGCTCCAAGTTGTATACCCTTTGAGCAATCATTTTGCGCGCAGCCAAAGAACCCCCCCTGCGCCGCACGCATCGACGAAAGAACCTATTCATGAGCACGAAGAAAAACAGCATCGACATGCTGCATGGGCCTTTGCCCGGCAAAATCATCCTGTTCGCCATTCCGCTGGCCTTAAGCAGCATCTTGCAGCAGCTTTTCAATTCGGCCGATGCCATTGTGGCCGGTCGGTTTATCGGCTCGACCGCGCTTGCCGCCATCGGCGGCGTGTCGCCGGTCATCACGCTGCTGATCGGCCTGTTCGTAGGGCTTTCCATCGGGGCGAACGTGGCCATTGCCATCCACATCGGGCACAAAGAGCTTGACCGCGTGCACGGCGCGGTGCAGACGACGGCCATCGTGACGCTGGTCAGCTCGGTGGCGCTGACCGCGGTGGGCGTGTTTGCGACCGAGCCCATCCTTGACGCCATCGACATCCCCGCCGATGCGCGCGCGGAAGCAACCGGGTACCTGCAAGCGTATTTTGCGGGCATCGTATTCTTCTTGGTGTACAACTTCGGATCGGCCGTGCTGCGCGCGAAAGGCGATACGCGCCGCCCGCTGTACGCGCTTGCCGTGGCCGTAGCGCTCAACATCGTGCTGAACGTGGTTGCCGTGACGGTGTTTGACGGTGGCGTCGTGGGCATTGCCGTGGCAACCGACGTTTCCAACGCCGCTGCGGCTGTCATTATCGTATGGATGCTATTGCACGAGGAAGAGGCGTTCCGGCTTGACGTGCAGCATCTGTTCGTAGACGCCGACACGCTGCGGACGATTTTGTACATCGGCGTGCCGTCCGGGTTGCAAAGCGTGGTGTTCTCGCTGTCCAACGTTGCCATCCAGGCGGCCATCAACGGATTCGGCACGGCCGCTACGGCAGGTTCTGCGGCGGCGATGAACTACGAGTACTACACCTATTTCTTCGTGAGCGCGTTTTCACAGGCCGCGGTGACGTTTATCGGGCAGAACTTCGCCGCCGGCAAGCTGAAGCGCTGCGACACGGTGTTCCGCTTCTGCATGGGCGCGGCCGTGGTGTGCGCCGTGGTGCTGAGCGTGCTTTTCGTTGCCGCCGGTAACCTGGCGCTGGGCGCCTTTACCACTGATGCGACCGCCGTGGCGTTCGGATTCGTGCGCTTGTGGCACGTGGAGCTTCTTGAGTGCATGCCCGCAAGTTACGAAGTGACGGCCGGCGCGCTGCGCGGCATGGGGTGGTCCGTGCTGCCAACCGTGGTGGTGGTTGTGGGTTCGTGCGTGCTGCGCATCATCTACGTGTTCGCGCTGTTCGGCGCATTCGGCACCTTTGATGCGCTTATGAACATTTACCCCGTGACCTGGGGAATTACCGGTGCGACCATGCTGGGGTTGTACGTATTCGCGCGCAGGCGCGCCTACGCGCAGGTTGCCGCGCGCAAAGGCGTGAAGCTGGCGTAGGAAGGCGCTAACGACGGCGCGCCAGGCGCAGCGCGACCACCTCGGCAACAACGGCCACAAGCGTGAACGCCGCAGATAGAAACGGCATAGCCGAAAGCGGCAGGCACGCGATGAATCCGCCGGCCACGAACGCGCCGAGCGCGCTTCCTAACTGCAGCGACGAATTCGACAGGCTGACGGCGAACGCCGCGTCGTCGCCGGCGTTCAACATGATGAACGAGTTTTGCGCCGGCAGAAAACCCCAGGAGATACCCGTCCACAGACACGCCGCCACCAACGCGGCCGCCCAAGAGCCCGTGGAGGCGCCAAGCGCCACCAGCGTTGCGGCCTGCAGCGCAACGCAGCCGATGACGGCCGGCGCCGAGCCGAAGCGGTCGGCCGCCCACCCGCTGGCCTTCGACCCCACCATGCTCATAAGGCCGAATGCGAACAGCGCACCGCTTACCCACGCGGGATCGGGCAGCACGCCTTCCATAAAAGGCGTGATGTAGGTGTTCATGGACGCGTAGCCCACGAACATGAGCGCCGTGCAGGCAAGCGGCAGCACCACGCAGGGGTTCTTGAACACGCGCAGCACATCGGTTGCGCGCCGCGACGAAGATGACGACGACGTGGGCACATCGGGGATCTTCACGGCCAGCGCGATAACGATGAACGCAAAGGCCGCCGCCGCTACCAGCACCCAATACGCTTGCTGCCACGTGATGACGTCGCGCAGCACGCGTGCGGCCGGCAACGCGAACACGAACGACGCGCTGAACCCGAGCGCCACGTTCGACATGGCCGAAGCGCTGCGCGCGGGGCCGGCGATGCGGCTGGCAGCGATATAGGCCGTGGCCGCGAACGATCCGTTGCCCACGCCCATGATGGCGCGACCTGCAAGGATAATCGGATAGAAGGGCGTGGCGGCGCACACGGCCATGCCCGCCGCCATAAGCGCAAGGCTGACAAGCAGCAGCGTTTTCGGCCCGCGCGGCGTGAGCGCCATCACCAACAGCGGCGTGCCGATGGCATTGCACACGCCATACACGCCCATCATAAGGCTGACCTGCGATAAGTCGATGCCGGCGATTTCAGCCACCTGATCGGGAACACCAAGGATGTACTGGTAGGCGCAGCCGAACACAAAGCAGCTGAGCGCGAGCACCGAAATCATGGCGTTGCCGCGGGCACGGCTTGGCAGCTGCGCGCCCGCGGGCGCCGTAGCGGCCGCGCTCACGCCTGCACCGCTTCCTCTGCCGTCTGCTGAATACGGATGCGCAGCAAATCGCCCGGCTGCATGGCAATGCGGCTTTCAAACGCATACGTTTCCATAGTGCGGTTCGCCACGGGCACCGGCTGCGGATACACATCGCCTTCCTGGCTTTTTGCCAGCCACGTGAGCCCCTGCACGCGCGCAGCCGCAATGGGCTTTCGCGGCGTCAAAATCTCAAGCTCGTCGCCTTCGCAGAACCGGTTGTGGCAGGTTGTTTGAATGCGCCAGGCGCCCTCCCCCACCTGCTGGCACGCCGTAACCGTGGCTGCATGCAGGTAGTCTTTGTCGTAGCCGTCGCGTTCCTGGCGCTGGCTTGGCTTGCCGTAGAAGAAGCCCGTTCCGTAAGGGCGGTGCGAAATGGCATGCAAATCGGACATGACCGACGCGGGGCCGGCGCCGTCCATGACGGCGCGATAGGCGTGCACCACCGTGGCAACGTAAAACGCGCGCTTGTTACGGCCTTCGATCTTGAACGAGTTCACGCCGGCGCGCGCCAGGTCGTCGAGGTGCTCGATCATGCACAGGTCGTGCGCGTTCATGACGTACGTGCCGCGAACATCCTCCTCGATGGGATAGTACGCGCCGGGGCGCTTTTCCTCCACCAGCACATAGCTCCAACGGCACGGCTGCGCGCAGAAACCCTTGTTGCCCGAGCGGCCCGTCATGGCCGCCGAAAGCATGCAGCGGCCCGAATAGGCCATGCACATGGCGCCGTGCACGAACGCCTCGATCTCAAGTTCACGCGGCGCTTGAGCACGCAGCTCGGCGATGTCTTCCATGCTCATTTCGCGTGCAACCACCACGCGCGAGGCGCCCAAGTCGTACCAGGTGCGGGCCGCTTCGGCGTTCATGACCGATGCCTGCGTGCTGACGTGCAGCTCCATATGCGGCGCGTAGCGGCGAGCCAGGGAAAACGCCCCAAGGTCGCTGACGATGAGCGCGTCGGCGCCCGAAGCGCCAAGCGCTTCCAGATACGGAGGCAGCGCTGCGATGTCGGCTTGGCTCATGAGCGTGTTCACGGTGACGTACACCTTCGCACCCGCGCCGTGGGCGAACGCCACCGCGCTGGGGATGTCGTCGAGCGTGAAGTTCTCGGCGCGCTGGCGCATGCCGAACTTGTCGGCGGCAAGGTACACCGCATCGGCGCCGAAACGCACCGCCGCCTCAAGCTGGCTGCGCCCACCTGCCGGAGCAAGCAATTCGGTTGCGGAAAAATCAGTCATGGTAAAGCTTTCGAAACGAAACGATGGATACGGCAAACGCGGAGCGCCGCGCGCCTTGGCAAGCGGGATGGACGTGCGGGCCGAAGCGGCACGCGCACGATGTTCCGCAAGCGCAAGGAGCAACGACGCTCCACGTTCATCGGGCAGTTCGGTGCAACAGGCTTTTACGCCTCGAAGGAGACGCGCGCGCCCTGCGGCGTGTCCTCGATGGTGAAGCCAAGGCCCGTCAAACCGTCGCGCACGGCGTCGGCCACGGCCCAGTTCTTTTCCTTGCGGGCGGTCGCGCGCGCCTCAAGCAGCGCGTCAACGGCCTCGTGCGCATCGGCGCCTTCGTAACCGGCAACCTGTTTTGCCAGGTCAACAACCTCAGCAGGGTACGTTTCGGCCTCTTCGTAATCCTGCGGGGCAACCTCTACGCCGAACACGCGCATAAGCGTGGTGATGGTTTCGCGAATGTCGCGCACGGCCGGCACGTCAGACGGGCTGAGCGTTTTGTCGGCGATTTCGGAATTCACATAGCTGACCAGGTCGAACACAACGCCAAGCGCACGCGGGGCATTGAAGTCGTCGTCCATTGCCAGCACGAAATCCACGCGAGCGCGCTTCGAGTTCTTCATGACGGCCTGGGTATCAAGCGGACTGGGGATGTCCTGGGCGTTTTGCATCTGCCAATCCATGTTGCGCACGCAATTCTCGATACGCGACAGCGCGGATTCGGCCTCGTCGAGGCGCTCCTTCGAGAAGTCAAGCGGGCTGCGGTAGTGCGTTTGCAGCATAAGGAAGCGCAGCACGTTCGGCGACGTGGTTTTCAGGATGTCGCGCAGCAGCAGGAAGTTGCCGAGCGACTTGCTCATTTTCTCGTGGTTAATCTGCAGCATGCCGCCGTGCATCCAGTGGTTGGCGAACGTGCAGCCGCACGCGGCCTCGGACTGCGCGCGCTCGTTCTCGTGATGCGGGAACACCAGGTCGGCGCCACCGCCGTGAATGTCGAACGGCAGGCCCAGGTACTTGCGCGACATGGCCGAGCACTCGATGTGCCAGCCCGGGCGGCCCTGGCCCCACGGGCTTTCCCACGAAGGCTCGCCCGGCTTGGCGGCCTTCCACAAGGCGAAGTCGAGCGGGTCGCGCTTGCGGTCCTCAAGGCCTTGGCCGTCGGCGCGCAGCTCGCGATGGCCGCCTTCCATCTCGTCGATGTTGCGGCCGGACAGCGCGCCGTAGTCGGGGTAGCTGCGCACGCTGAAGTACACGTCGCCTTCGACCTCGTAAGCATGCCCGCCGTCGATGAGCTCTTGGATGAGCTGGATCATGTCGGGGATTTCCTCGGTGGCGCGCGGACGCACATCGGGGTCTTCGACGTTGAGCGCGTGCATGTCATCAAGGAACGCCTGCGAATACTCGGCAGCCACCTCAGCGGCGGTGCGGCCTTCCTCGTTGGCTTTCTTGATGATTTTGTCGTCTACGTCGGTGATGTTCGACACGAACTTCACCTTGAAGCCGCGCCACGAAAGGTAGCGGCGGATGATGTCGAAGCTGACGAACGTGCGAGCGTTGCCGATGTGGATGTAGTTGTACACGGTGGGGCCGCACACGTACATGCTTATTTCGCCGTGCTTGAGCGTTTCGAAGGGAACCTTCTCGCGCAGTTTGGTGTCGTAGATCTTGAGCATGATGTTTCCTGTTCTAGTGCAAACCGCCTGATGGCAATGGGTACGTGACGTTATGGTTGGACGCGCGGGCAGACGCGTGCGCTAGCTACATCGCGCAAGCAGGGCAACGGCTGTGGCCGAGATACCCTCTTCGCGGCCCTCGAAGCCCAAGCGCTCCGTGGTGGTGGCCTTCACGCCGACGTTTTCGACCGCGATGCCCATGGCTGCCGCCAAGTTCGCGCGCATTTGCTGGCGATGAGGCGCCATCTTGGGCGCCTGAGCTGCGATAACGCTGTCGACGTCGATGATCTCGAAGCCTTCGCTGCGCACTTTCGCGGCAACGGCGGCCAAAAGCTTCATGGAGTCGGCGCCTTCCCATTCGGGGTCGGTGTCGGGAAACAGCTTGCCGATGTCGCCGCCGCGGATGGCGCCGAGCAAGGCGTCGGCAACCGCGTGGGCCAGCACGTCGGCATCGGAGTGGCCAAGCAAGCCCAGCGTGTGCGGGATGTCCACGCCGCCGATGATGAGCTTGCGGCCTTCGACCAGCTTGTGCACGTCATAGCCCTGGCCGATGCGCAGGGCGCGGAAATCGGGCGCCATTATTCCTGCTCGCCTTTCTGTTTGAGGTAGCGCTCGCGCACGGCAGCAACGAGCATAAGGTAGTCTTCCGGCACGGTAAGCTTGATGTTGTCGCGTTTGCCTTCCACCACCAGCACGCGACCGCCAAGACGCTCGATGAGCGAGCTGTCGTCGGTGCCGACAAATCCGTCGGACAGCGCCGAGGCGTGGGCGCGGCGGTAGATGCCGGCGCGGAACACCTGCGGCGTTTGCGCGTTCCAGAACACGCTGCGGTCAGGCGTGCCGACGATGACGCCGTTTTCCACGACCTTGAGCGTGTCGATGGCCGGATGCGCCACCACGGCGCCGTCGGCATCGATGTTGCCCTGCAGCGTGGCGATGGTGTGCGCAATGAGCTCGGGCGAGATAAGCGGGCGGGCGCCATCGTGCATGACGACGTACTCGTAATCGTCCGGCACCAGTTCAAGCCCGGAAAACGCCGATTCCTGACGCGTGGAGCCGGCGGGCGCCACCACCACGGGCGTGACGAACGGGAAGGGGTCGATAGCCTTCTTGAGATACTCGTCTTTGCGATCGGCCGGGCAGACGATAACGATGAGTCCGATGTCGCCCACCGCGTCGAACGCCTCGGCTGACCAGGTGAGAATGGGCTTGCCCGCAATTTCCACGAGCTGCTTGCCGCCCTCCTTGCCGAAGCGCTCGCCCGTGCCGCCCGCCAAGATGACGGCCGCGGTTTTCGGGTTCTTGTCGACCTTGCCCTCAAGGCCGGCCATGGATTGCGTGAGCGCGTCGATGTCAAGCGCCGTGGCCAGATCGGCCGCGGCAAGCACCGACGACGAGAACACCGGGTCAACGGTCTTCGGCATGCTTCCCTCTTTCCGTCGAAAAACAAACGAGGCGGCCCCGCGAAGGGACCGCCTTTCATTCTAAAGCATTATGACAGCGCAGCGCCGCCAAATCGCAGGCAGGGCGAAGCCGACACAACCTGCTTGCCGGCGCGGCCGCTAGTCTGCAGCGCCACCCGATGCGGTACCGCCGCCCGTTGAAACGCCGGCATGCCCCAGATCGAAATTCGTGAGCAAAAGCTCGGCATCGCGCGCGATGGTGTCGTGTTTGCGCGGCGCGGGGATAGACCCCGTGCCGGCCGTGAACGCAAGGTTCTCGCCGTCATCGGCAACGTCGGCTTCGATGACCGAGCCCGACGCCCACTTGCCTTCAAGCAGCTCTTCGGACAGCGGGTCTTCCAGGAAGCGCTGGATAGCACGGCGCAGCGGACGGGCGCCGTACGTGGCGTCGGTGCCTTCCTTGGCGATGAGCTTGTACGCGGCATCGGTAAGGTTGATGGTCATGTTCATGGCGATCAAACGCTCGCGCAGGTCGGCCACCATAAGCTTCGCGATTTCGACGATCTGATCCTGCGTCAAGGACTTGAACACGATGATCTCGTCGATACGGTTGAGGAATTCAGGCCTGAACAGCTTCTTTACCTCGCCCATAACGCGCGACTTGATTTCCTTGTCCGAAAGGCCGGCCTTGCCGTCGGAGCTGAAGCCGAGCGTGGTGGGCGCAGCGATTTCGCGCGCGCCGACGTTCGACGTCATGATGATGACGGTGTTGCGGAAGTCGACCGTGCGGCCCTGTGAGTCGGTCAGGCGACCTTCCTCGAGGATTTGCAGCAGGATGTTGAACACATCGGGGTGCGCCTTCTCGATTTCATCGAACAGCACCACCGAGTACGGACGCTGACGCACGGCCTTCGTAAGCTGGCCGCCCTCGTCGAAGCCCACGTAGCCCGGAGGCGAGCCCACCAGACGGCTGACGGAGTGCTTCTCCATGTATTCGGACATATCGAAGCTGATAAGCGCGTCTTCGCTGCTGAACAGGAATTCGGCAAGCGCCTTGGACAGCTCGGTTTTGCCCACGCCCGACGGGCCCAGGAAGATGAAGCTGCCGGCGGGGCGCTTCGGGTCTTTCAGGCCGGCGCGGCTGCGGCGAATGGCTTTCGACAGCGCGGTGACGGCCTCTTCCTGGCCGATGACGCGTTCGTGCAGCACGCCTTCCATGCGCAGAAGCTTGTCCGTTTCGGCTTCCGTGAGGTTGGACACCGGCACGCCCGTGGTCATGGACACCACGTCGGCGATGTCCTGCACGGTTACCTGGTGCACCGACTTCTGGGAGTCCTCTTCCCATTTCTTCTCGGCCTGCTCGCGCTGCTCTTTCATGGCGGATTCCTCGTCGCGCAGCTTTGCGGCGCGTTCGAAATCCTGCGAGGCGATAGCGCTGTCCTTGTCTGCACGCAGCTGACGCAGCTTGTCGTCCATCTCGCACAGTTCCTTGGGCAGCGTCATATTGCGGATGCGCATGCGCGCGCCGGCCTCGTCCATGACGTCGATGGCCTTGTCGGGCAGGAAGCGATCCTGGATGTAGCGGTCGGACAGCGTGACGGCCGCTCGCAGCGCCTCGTCGGTGAAGTGCACCTGGTGATGCGCCTCATAGCGGTCGCGCAGGCCTTCCATGATGCGCATGGCCTGCTCTTCGCTGGGCTCGCCCACCGTGACGGGCTGGAAACGGCGCTCAAGGGCGCTGTCCTTTTCCAGGTGTTTGCGGTATTCGTCGATGGTGGTGGCGCCGATGACCTGGATTTCCCCGCGCGATAGCGGCGGCTTCAAGATGGCGGCGGCGTCGATGGAGCCCTCGGCGGAACCTGCGCCGATGAGCGTGTGCATCTCGTCGATGAACAGGATGATGTCGCCGGCGTCCTTCACTTCTTTGATGCACTTCTTCAGGCGATCCTCGAACTCGCCGCGATACTTGCTGCCAGCCACCAGCGCCGACACGTCAAGCGTGAACAGGCGCTTGCCGCGCAGGATGTCGGGCACCTGGTTCGACACGATGAGCTGTGCGAGGCCTTCGGCCACGGCCGTTTTGCCCACGCCCGGCTCGCCGATGAGCAGCGGGTTGTTCTTCTGGCGGCGCGAGAGGATTTGCATGACGCGCTCGATTTCGCCCGCGCGGCCGATGACCGGGTCGAGCTTGTCGTCGCGCGCTTTCTGCGTAAGATCGGTGCCAAATTCCTTCAGCGCGCTGTCGGGCACGTTGCCCGCAGCCTCGAAGGGGTTGCGGCCCGCGTACACCGGGCTTTGACCCACCAGGTCGTTGAGCGCAGTGCGGATGTCGTCGCCCTTGACGCCCAGGCGCGACAGCACGTCAAGCGCCGTGCCCTCGCCCTCGCGCACGATGCCGAGCAGCAAATGCTCGGTGGAGATGTAGCTTTGGCCCATCTGCATGGCTTCGCGCAGGCTGTTTTCCAGCACGCGCTTCACGCGGGGCGTGAACGACAGGTGGCCCGTGACGTCGGTGTCCTCGTCGATGGACACCACCTGGCGGATGCCCTGCACCACAGCGTCGTAGCTGACGTTCAGGCGCTCAAGCGCCTGAACGGCCAGGCCGTCCTTTTCCTGGATAAGGCCGAGCAGGATATGCTCGGTGCCCACATAGGGCTGATGGAGGGCGCGAGCTTCGTCTTGGGCTAAGACGAGTACCTTTCGCGCCTTGTCCGTGAACTTCTCAAATGACATGAAGCCTCGATTCTCGCGGCAAATGTTATGGTCTCAGTTGGTTATGTTAGCACTCTCGTCAAGCGACTGCTAACACGTTGCCGTTACGTTACACATAATATGGAAAGCCTTGGGCGCGCGCGGCGTGCGCCCAAGGCTTCCGCCTTCTTTACATATATGAGCGAGATGCTTCGCAACGGGCGCCGCCGAGGCCGGCGCGGGCACATGCCGCAAGGTTGCGCCGCAAAGCTGCTGGGGTTATTCGCCTTCGCTGCGCTTGCCGGCCAAAAAGTCGAGCAGCTCTTGGCGCGAATGGACGTCGAGCTTCGAGTAGATGGCGCGCAGGTGCGTGCGCACGGTGTTCTTCGAGATGGTGAGGTGCTCGGCGATCCAGTTGGCGCTGCGGCCCTGCGCGAACAGGTCGAGAATCTCAAGCTCGCGCGTCGACAGGCCGTAGACGGGGTCGGCGGGGTTGCCGGGCACGGCGGCCGGCACGGGCTCGGCGGGATCGCAAGCGCCTGCCGCACCGAACATGTTCGCGACCGGCTGAGCGAATGGCGGCTGCTGCGCCGCAGGCGCGACGGCCGGCGATTGCGGGGCAGCAGACGCTTGCGGGGCAGCAGCGGCACCGGCATCCCCTTCGCCATCTGCCGCCTGCCCCGCCAAAGCTGCGCCTTCACCGGGCGCGGGCGCACCAAGCGATGCGGGCACGCCGTTGGCCGGGCACGTTGCGCAGGCGCCCGCCGGACACGCCGGCGCCGCGGCAGCCGCAAGGCGTACGCGCGCAGCCTCGGCCTCGCTGTCAACCGAGCGCGCCATGATGCGCTTCAGGTCGTTTTCCGGGAACACGTACACCAGCACCAGCACCACCAGAAACGCCAGCACCATGCCCACTCCCATGCGCACGACGCCGTCCTGGTAATACGGCTGCAGCGCGGCGCCCGTGGCCCAGCCGACCAACGACGCCGTGAAATACGCGCCCTGCCCGATGCCGAACACGCGCACGGCTGAGAAATCGTAGCGAAACGCCAGGTAGGCCATGAAGCACGAGAACACCATCCACAGGCATTCCTTGCCGATGGACAAAAACGAGATGTCGAAGCCGAAGCACGTGGCCAGCATCATGGCGATGCCGAGCACGATAAGCCCCGAATACACGCTGCGGGCCCCGCGCACCGCGTCGCCGCGGTTGACCACCGCCACGATGGCCACGGCAATAAGCCCGACGCAGAACACGGTGATGGTGCCGCTGCGCGCGAACAGGTCCACGTTGCCGATCATGGACGCGATGCCCTTGCCCACGCCCGCCGTGAACGCTACGATGGCCGCGGCCGCCACGAGCTTGCGGTACGCGCGCCACTCGAACGAGCCGCGCGCAACGCTTTCGCCCGCATTATCGTCGGCCGCCTGGAACGGATCGGGATTTCCCATAGTCAGCAGCAACGCCGATATCAGCGGCAGCGCGGCAATGAAGAACAGGCGCAGCTCGGGCGGGATGCCCACGCCCACGAAGTACAGAAACGCCGCGAACAGAAGCGAGATGCCGCCGGCGGTAAGCGAGTCGCCCAGCGAAATGGAGCCGTAGATGCGGCCCGCCTTCAGGCACAGCACCGACGTGCCCACGCCCGTGAGCAGCGCGGCGCTGATGAAGAACGGGCCCGCGCCCATGATCACGGAAAAGCCGAGCAGCAACGTGAACAGCGACGCAAGCGCGGACACCCCCACGACGAACGCGCGGCGGTCGATAAGCCGCGTCAACGTCTTCCACGCACACGCGGCGACGAACATGCTGCCCGCGATGCCCGCCGTGGAGAACAGGTACATCTGCAGCACCGAAGAGGTTTGCACGCCCGCAGGAAACATGCGCATGATTTCGGTGGAGTTGTAGCACAGCCAGATCCAAGCCCACCACGCGCCGAAGCCCAAGAACCGCAGATACGCCCACTGCTCGGCAATAGGCGTTGGCGTGTGCTCGCCCGCGGCAGCCGCACGTTTGGCATCACGTTGCCCCATTTACAACGTCCCCCCTGTATTTCCCCTGATGAAGGCTTTGTTTCCAAAGCAAATATTCTTTATGCGCACGGTAAATACTACCACACGCATCGCATAAAAGCAGGCGAAGGCGCCTGGGCCGCATGCCCTTGGACGCCTTCGATTCCCCTGGTTATTCGAATGTGATGGACGCCGTGGGACAGCGCTTGGCGCACTCGCCGCAGCGCGTGCACATGCCCAGCTGCTGCTGCACATCAGCGGCGTGCAGGTCGATGTGCTCGGCGCACGCCACGGCGCACACGTCGCATGCCGAGCCCTTCGAGGTGCGCAGGCACGTATCGGCGTTGATGCGCGGGCGGAACTTCGCCGCGAACTGGCCGAAAATGCCCAGCAGACCGGCGACGGGACACAGGTTCATGCACCATTTGCGGTACAGCACCAGTTCCACCGCAAGCGCCGCGGGAAACACGACCACCGAGGCGGTCATCTGCTTGTCCACGATCAGATGCCACAGAGACCCCACCGTGCCGAACGTAAGCCCGATGGGGCACACAAGGCAGAACAGCGGCAGACCGGCCACGATGGCGCACACGAGCACGGCCGCAAGCGTCCACGTGCGCTTGTCGCGCGCAAGAAACGCCAGGCTGGCCTTCACGTCAAGCGCCGCTTTCGCGCCAGAGCAGGCAGCGCAGCTTGACGCGCACGCGCCCGGCTTCGCCGGCTTAGGGTCACGCTTGAAGAAGCGCCTGATGACCGGAGCCGGACAGCCCCACGCACACCACGCGCGCCCGAACACAAGAGCGAACAGCAGCAGCACGCCGGCCGAGATGGCCGCCACCGGGATGAACGCCTTCGACGCCAACATGGCCTCAAGGCCGCCGAGCGGGCACAGCAGGTTGAACTGCCCGATGCCGAACGACGACGGCGTGCCGATGCCGCAGTCGAAAGCCAGCGAAGCCAGCACGGCCACGAGCACGGCCGCCAGCGTGAAACGGCGCGCGAACACCATGCGCTTGCCCTGGACGCGGCCGCGCCCTTGCGCGCCGCGATTCGATTCGCTATCCATTTACGCCACACCCCCGCCTGCCAGCTGCTTTTCCGTTGCCACGCGAATGCCGCGCTCGTCCCCGCCGGTAAACGACGTGTTGACGTTGGCCGGGCAGATGCGCACGCACTCGCCGCAGCCGTTGCATTTCGCATCGTCCACCTGCGGCCGACGGTCTTCGTCGAACGTCAGCGCGCCATAGGGGCACGCCTCCACGCAGATGCCGCACGAGCCGGGCGTGATATACGCCAGGCAGCGATCGGGCAGCACCTGCGCACCGCCGATGCGGCCCGCGGCAGGTGCATACGGGTCCGCGTGCCCGATGGCCTCGGTAGGGCACACCTGGCGGCACAGGTCGCAAAACGTGCAGCTGCCCGCGCGGAAATCGAGCGCCGGCGTGCGCACGGCCAGGCCAGACTCTATGCCAAGCGGATAGAGCACATCGGTCGGGCAAACGCTGATGCAGCGATCGCAGCGGATGCAGCGCGCCTCGAATTCGCCTTCGGAAAGCGAGCCCGGCGGGCGCAGCGTGTCGAACGAAGTGCAGAAGGGCCGCGCACCGGCGCCTGCTGCAACGCCCACGGCAAGCGCCGCCGCGCCGAACACGAACGTTCGGCGGCTTGGGTTGATCTTTTCCATGGCAACACCTTATGCCGCCAAAAGCGGGAGCTCTTCGGACACGGTGGTAAGCGCCTCGCTTGCCTGCTCAAGCGCGCCTTGGCACACGAGCAGCATGCCGGTGTAGAACGTGGTCTTCGCGTAATCTTGCGCCACATCGTGCAGCTGGCCCACCCAGTTGAGCAGGTGCTTCTCGATGAACTTGCGCTGACGCTTCACATTTTTGATGGCGTCCATGTTGTTGCCGGCGCGCACGAGCGCGGCGGCCTTGGCGTTCATGTGCGCCAGGTACTCAAGCTCGAAGGAGATGTGGTCTTCCGGCTCGTGCAGGTCGGGGTTGACCTTGAAGCCATCCTGGATGAACCAGTTGATCACATCGTCACGCGAATCGCCCATGACCACGTGCTCGATCGACGTGAACACCGACTCGTAGGGCACGGCGGAGCGCTTTTCCTGCGTGTAGACGCCCGCAGCCAAGAAGATGCGCGCGTACTCCACCGCAAGCTGGCTGCGACGGTCGCCGGCGCTGAACTTGAAGTAGCGGCGCAGCAGGTTGTAGCCGCGGTCAAGCGCCGCGTTGCCCGTGTGCTCCGGCCAAGCTTCGGCCGCCAACGTCTCGATAGCCTCTTCGGTCAGCTCTTTAAAGAACACCTGAGACAAAAACGTGAACGTCTCGGTGTTCGCGTCAAGAAACTCAAGCATTTCCTCGGTGGTGGTACGGTCGTCTTTCTCGGACATCGGATTTCCCCCTTTTCGTATCTCTATAGCGTCTCGTCCGCTTGGGCGGGGCGCTGCGCGCATCGCGTCTGCACGTAGCGCCCCGCCCAAGCGGAACAGGGTCTGCGCCCTGCCCCGCTCAGCTTGCGCA
>NZ_CDRSTZ010000036.1:0-20320 GCF_977052095.1 Senegalimassilia sp. | reverse complement strand
GTGAAGGCATCGCCGGAAAGGCGCACCTCCTGACCTGCGGAAAGGTTGGCCAGGTCGACCTTGTTAAGCGGCAGCGTCAGGCACACGGGGGCGTTTGCGGTTTCGCTCATCGCGCGGCTCCTTCCTTTGCGGGGGCGTATGAAATGTGGGTGGCAAGGGGCTTCGCGCTTCGCGCCAAGTGGGGGCACTCGGTGATGATTCCTTGCTTGCTCATCGGTTCTCACCTTTCTCAACGGCGGTGTACGCAAGGTTTGCGGTGGGGTTGGCAACGGGCAGGCCGGTTTCCCACGACACCAGGTCGATAGAGGCTGAGCGCATGGCCGAGCAGCCCATGTTCACGGCAACGGGCAGCGCGGCGATGTGGCACGGGGCGGTTTCCAGGTGCACGGCAAGTGCGGTGGCGTTGCCGCCAAGGGCAGCCGGACCGATGCCCGTGGCGTTGACGGCGGCAAGCAGCTCGGCTTCGCGCGCGGCGGCTTGCGGGCTTGCAGCGGGGCTGCCCACTTCGCGCAGCAGCGCGTGTTTGGCCAGGCCAGCCACCTTGTCGAACGTGGCGCCTACGCCCACGCCCACGATAAGCGGCGGGCAGGCGTTGGCGGCTTTCTCGTGCACGCAATCGAGCACGACCTGGCGCACGCCTTCCCAACCGGCGCCGGGGGCAAGCATGACCACGCGGCTGGCGTTGTCCGAGCCGCCGCCTTTCAGCAGCACGTGCAGCGTGGCGCCGCGGCCGGGGCGGAAAGCCACTTCGGCGAAGGCGGGCGTGTTGTCGCCGGTGTTCGTGCGGTCAAGCAGCGCATCGGCCAACACGCTCATGCGCAGCCGGCCGTCGGTGTAGGCGCGGGCCACGGCGTCGTTGACGCGCGACAAGATGTTGCCGGGAACGCTTAACTCCTCGCCGATTTCCAGGCGCACCCAGCATGTGCCGGTGTCTTGGCAGATGGGCACGCCGTCGGCCTGCCCGATATGGGCGTTTTCCAGCAGGCAGTCCAGCACGGACAGCGCGCGGGCTTGGGTTTCGTCGGCGCGCGCGGCCTGCATGGCGGCCAGCACGTCGGGGCGCAGGTGCGTGGCGCAATGGCGCACGGCGGCATATACGGCGCCGGCAACCGCATCGGCCGAAAGCGCGCCCGCAACCCCGTTCAGTTTCTCGTCTTCCACGATGTTCCTTTCCTTGAATGCTGCTCATATTGTGCGCCAAGTTGTTGCCTAGCGGGGCCTGCGGCATGAATCATGTCGAGAAATCCGAAGAGCGGGCTTGTCTTCGAACCTCTTCGCTGTTTGTGCCGGCTGCGCTCCTCGATGTTGACCTGCTTCGGGAGAAGACGAAGCAGGCTGTTGCCCCCCCTCCTCAGCTGGACTGTCCTTTACCATCAGGCGAAACACACCCGATGGGTGTATTTCGGGGAGAGCGGGCGCAGCGGTGGGGGCGCCTGGGGCGAAGGGGTATAATTCAACAGGGAAAAATTCGCTGCCGAAAACGGCCGCGAAACACGACACGTCAAGCGGCGCCGCGCCGCGAACACGGAAGGATGCGCACGAAGCATGGACATCGCACAGGAATCGCTGCGTCTGCACGAGCAATGGCAGGGCAAGCTGGATACCGTCCCGAAGATGAAGATCGAAACGCGCGAGGACCTGGCGCTGGCCTACACGCCCGGCGTCGCCGAGCCGTGCTGCAAGATCGCCGCGAACCCTGAGGACGCCTACAAGTACACCATGAAGGCCAACACCGTTGCCGTCGTATCCGACGGCTCGGCCGTGCTGGGCCTGGGCAACATCGGCCCGGCCGCGGCCATGCCCGTCATGGAGGGCAAGTGCGCGCTGTTCAAGGCGTTCGGCGGCGTGAACGCCGTGCCGCTGTGCCTGGACACACAGGACGTCGACGAGATCGTGGAAACGGTCAAGCGCATCGCCCCCAGCTTCGGCGGCATCAACCTGGAAGACATCTCGGCCCCGCGCTGCTTCGAGATCGAGCGCCGGCTTATCGACGAGCTGGACATCCCGGTGTTCCACGACGACCAGCACGGCACGGCCATCGTGGTGCTGTCCGGCGTCATCAACGCGCTGCGCCTGACGGGCAAGAAGAAGGAAGACTGCCGCGTGGTGGTCAACGGCGCCGGCTCGGCTGGCATCGCCATTGCGAAGCTGCTGCTGAACTATGGCTTCCGCAACCTTATCCTGTGCGACAAGTGCGGCATCATCAACTCGCGTTCCGAGGGCATCAACGAAGCTCAGCGCGCCATGCTTGCCACCACGAACCTCAACGACGAGCAGGGCAGCCTGGCCGACGCCATGCGCGGCGCCGACATCTTCGTGGGCGTGTCGGCCCCCGGCATCGTGTCTGCCGACATGGTGAAGTCCATGAACGATGACGCCATCCTGTTCGCCATGGCCAATCCCACACCCGAGATTTTCCCCGACGTGGCTCGCGAGGCCGGCGCGCGCGTGGTGGGCACGGGCCGCTCGGACTTCCCGAACCAGATCAACAACGTGGTGGCGTTCCCCGGCATTTTCAAGGGCGCCCTTGAAGCGCGCGCCACGCGCATCACGAAGCAGATGAAGCTTGCCGCCGCCGAGGCGCTGGCCGCGTTGGTGTCCGACGACGAGCTCAGCGAAGACTTCATCATGCCCGAGCCGTTCGACCCGCGCGCTGTGGAAGTGGTGGCGGCGGCCGTGGCCGGCGCCGTGCAGGAATAGCGCCGTGACCCAGATTCACAACACCGGCATCGTCAGCGAAGTGCCCACGATGCGCGACCCCAGGCAGGTCGCGCCCGCGGGCGCTTCGCCTGTTGCGCCTGCTCAGGCTGGCGTCCCGGCAGGTGCGCCCGAAGCGCCCGAGCGCGGCGTGTTCGTCACGTTCGAAGGCGGCGACGGGGCGGGCAAGACCACGCACATCCGCTTTCTGGCCAACGCGCTTTCCGCCATGGGCCGCGAGGTCGTGTGCCTGCGCGAGCCGGGCGGCACCGACGTGGGCGAGCAGCTGCGCGGCGTGGTGCTCAGCCCGAAAAACGTGAATATGTGCGACGCGTCCGAGCTGCTCATCTACGAGGCGGCTCGCGCACAGCTGGTCAGCGAAGTGATCGCGCCGGCGCTTTCGCGCGGCGCCGTGGTGCTGTGCGACCGCTTCACCGACTCCACCGTGGCTTATCAAGGCTATGGCCGCGGGCTTGACCGCGCGTTTGTGGACGCGGCGAACGCGTTCGCCTGCCAGGGCCTGGTGCCCGATTGCACCATTTTGCTGGTGTCCGGCGGCAGCACGGCCGACGGCCTTGCGCGCGCCACGCGCCGCGCGGGTGCCGACCGCATGGAGCGCGCCGGCGAGGACTTCCACGCTCGCGTGAACGCGGCGTTTCTGGATATTGCGCGCCGCGACCCGAAGCGCGTGCGCCTGGTGCAGTCGTCCGGCCGCAAATCGCATACGGCAGTGCAGGTGTTTGCCCAGCTGGCAGACCTGTTTCCGTGGATGGGCGAATTCGTGCGCCAAAACGAGGCCTACTTCGAGCGCCTGGACGTGCAGCGCGCCCACGAGGGACGTGTGGACTATCGCGACGATACGCGCCCCACGCCGGCGCCCGCCGCGCCGAAAGAGCAGTAGGCGCCCATGGCCGATGCGTTCGAGAACATACTGGGGCAGCCCTACGTGCGCGATTTCCTGCGCGCCACCGTGTCGTCGGGGCGCGTAAGCCACGCGTATTTGTTCTGCGGCCCGGCGGGGTCGAACAAAACGGTGGCGGCGTACGCGTTCGCGCAGGGCATCATGTGCCCAAAGGGGCCGAAAGGCCCGCGCGGCGGCATGTGCGGGGCGTGCGACGCGTGCAGCCGCATTTTGCGCCGCAAGCACCCTGACGTGCGCTTTTTCGCCCCCGAAGGCGCGGCGGGCTATCTGGTGGAGCAGGTGCGCTCCATCGTGGCCGACACGTCGCTTGCCCCCATTCAGGCGCAGCGCAAGGTCTACATCCTTGATCGCGTGGACCTATTGGGCACGCAGGCAGCAAACGCGTTTCTGAAAACGCTTGAGGAACCGCCGGCCGATGTGGTGCTCATTCTGCTTGCGCGCACGCGCGAAAGCGTGCTGCCCACCATCGTATCGCGCTGTCAGGTGGTGCCGTTTCGCACCATTCCGGTGTCGGAGGCGGCGGGCATTGTGGTGCAGAACTCCGGCGCGTCGGCGCAGCAGGCCCGCGTGGCGCTGCAGGCGTGCGACGGGTCGCTTACGCGCGCCGTGGAGTTCCTGAAGTCGAACGAGCGCTTGCAATTTCGCGCCCGCGTGCTGGAAATTTTGTCGCTGCTTGCCCGCGCCGACGATTGGGACATCATCGGATTCGCCGCTGACCTGGTGGTTCGCGTGAAACTGCCGCTGGATGACGTGCGTGCCGAGCAGGAAGCGGAGCTGGCGGAAAACGCGGACTTTTTGGCGAAGTCGGCCATTCGCCAGATCGAGGCGCGCAACAAGCGGCAGATCACGGCGAAAACGCTTGAGTCGCTGCGTCAACTGGCTGGCATCGCGCGCTCGTGGCTGCGCGACGTCATGGTAGTTGCCTCCGGCGCGCCCGACACGGTGGTCAACGACGATGCGCGCGAGGCCATCGAGGCGGCCGCCGCGGCAACCACGCCGCCCCGCGCGGCCGCGGCAATCGCCGCTGTGCGCCGCTGCGACGCCGCCATCTCGTATAATGTATCTCCTGAAACGTGCATCGACGCGATGCTGTTCGAGATTCGCGACATACTGTACGGTCGCGGCATGCCGGATGCGGCGCCGCGGGCGTATCGACGATAGAAAGAAGGAGCGCCATGGTTCGCATAGCGCCTGTCAATTTGCCCTACAACCCCAAAACGTTGTGGTTCGACGCGGGCGAGCTTGAGATTTCCGCCGGCGACGACGTGGTTGTCGAAACGGCGCGCGGCACGGAGTTCGGGCACGTGTCCGACAACGCTTTCGAGGCTACGCCCGAGCAGGTGAAGAAGCTGAAAAGCCCGCTGAAGCCCGTTGTTCGCGTGGCCGACGACGCCGACCGCGCCCGCGCTGCCGAGCTTGAGGAGAAAGCCGCCGAAGCGCTGCCGGTGTTTAAGGAACTGGCGGCAAAGGCGTCCGAGGAAATGCGCCCGGTATCGGTGGAATACCTGTTCGATGGCGACAAGGCCGTGTTCTACTTCGAGTCGGAAAACCGCGTGGACTTCCGCGAGCTGGTGCGCACGCTTTCCAGCCGCCTGCACGTGCGCGTGGACATGCGCCAGATCGGCGTGCGCGACGAGGCGCGCATGGTGGGCGGCCTGGGCCATTGCGGACAGGAGCTGTGCTGCAAGCGCTTAGGCGGCGAATTCTGCCCCGTGTCCATCCGCATGGCGAAAGAGCAGGACCTGTCGCTGAACCCGCAGAAGATCTCCGGCGTGTGCGGGCGCCTTATGTGCTGCCTGCGCTACGAATACGACGCGTACAAGGATTTCAAAAGCCGCGCGCCCAAGAAGAACGCGCAGGTTGAAACGCCCGATGGCCCGGCGAAAGTGGTCGACCTGGACGTGCCGCGCGAAGTGGTTTCGCTGCGCGTCGAGGGTGAAAAACCCGTGCGCGTGCCGCTTGCCGATTTCGAGCCGGCAGAGGAAGGCGCCCGCCCGAAGTGCGTTGGCTGCGACGCGTGGGAGCGCGCGAACAGCGCGCAGACTGCAGACGTGTTCGGCGCGGCGGCCTCGCTTGCCACCCCGCAGCTTTCCGGCAAAGACCAGCTGGCCGACCGTACCAGCGTGCGCCACGTGCCCGGCGGCAAGAAGCGCGACCAGAAGCAAGAAACGGAGCGCGCGGGCAAGGGTTCGAGCCGTCGCAACCGCGGTCGCGGTAAAGAACGCGAGCGTGCATCCGAGCAGGAAACGGCACAGGCGGCGCCTACGCGCAAGCCGCGTCGCCGCCGCTCCACGAAGGTGACGGGCGGCGCTGCCGAAGCGGCCGAGCGCCAGGTAGCGCGCGACCAGCAGTCCGCTGCGCCCGAGCGCGCAGCTGAGGGCAAGCAGGCGCAAGGCGCACCGAAGAGCAAAGACGGCCAGGCCAAGCGTCGTGGCATGCAGCCTTCGAAGCGCCGCGGGCAATCCGGTGGTAAGCCCGAGCAGCCGCAGAAGGGTCAGCGTGGCTCTGAGCAGCGCGAACGCGGCGGTAAGGGCGGCGAAAAGCAGCAGGCCAAGCAGCAGCGCAAGCCCGCCGAGCAGGGCAAACCGCGCGTGCGTCCGGGGCAGAAGTCCTCGGCGCTTTCGCAAAACCGCCCTGAAGGGCAGGCCGGTCCTCGGCATGCGCGCTCCGACCAGCCGCAGCAATCCGGCGCTGCGTCCGGGCAGCATCGCCGCGCGCGTCGTCGCAGCCACAAGGCCGCCGGCACCGGCGAGGGCGCCCAGCCGCCGCAAAACGGTAACTAGCAATTCCGCGCCCCGCATCGTCGGGGCGCTTCGCGCAAGGAGGCGTGCAACAACGTGAGAAACGAATACGAGCTGCTGACCGACTTGTATCAGCTGACCATGGCGCAGGGCTATTGGGAAACGGGGCAGGGCGCCACGCAGGCGTGCTTCCACGCGTACTTCCGCGATTATCCGTTCCGCGGGGGGTATGCCGTGGCCTGCGGTTTCGATCAGTTGGCCGAGCTTATCGACGACTTCGCTTTCACGCAAGACGACGTGGACTACCTGGCAAGCCTTGACGCGCCCGGCGGCGGCAAGCTGTTCCGGCCGGAGTTTTTGGAGTACCTGCGCACGTTTCGGCTGCGCGTAGACATCGACGCGCCCGCCGAGGGCACCATCGTGTTCCCGCACGAGCCGCTTGTGCGCGTCATGGGCCCCATCATGGATTGCCAGCTTATCGAAACGGCGCTGCTGAACTGCGTGAACTTCGAAACGCTTATCGCCACGAAAGCCGCGCGCGTGTGCTTGGCGGCCCATGGGGCGCCCGTGGCCGAGTTCGGCTTGCGTCGCGCTCAGGGCGCCGGCGGCGGCATGTGGGCAAGCCGCGCCGCCGTGGTGGGCGGCTGCGCTTCCACGTCGAACGTGCTGGCGGGCAAGCGCTACGGGCTGCCGGTGTCGGGCACGCACGCGCATTCGTGGGTGATGTCGTTTCCCGACGAGCTGTCGGCGTTCCGCGCCTACGCGCAGGAATTCCCGCACAACTGCGTGCTGCTGGTGGACACGTACAACGTGGAGCAGGGCATCGAAAACGCCATCACCGTGGGCCTTGAAATGCGCCAGCGCGGGCAGCGTTTGGCCGGCATCCGCATCGATTCGGGCGACTTGGCGTGGCTGGCGAAGATGGCGCGGCGCATGCTCGACGCGGCGGGACTTGCCGATTGCGGCATTGTGCTGTCCAACGACCTGGACGAATACACCATCCAGTCCATTTTGGACGAAGGCGCGCCTGTGACCAGCTGGGGCGTGGGCACAAAGCTTGCGTGCGCGTTCGACCAGCCTACGCTTGGCGGCGTGTACAAGCTGTCGGCCACGCGCGCTCCGGGGCAAACCGAGTGGACCGACCGGCTGAAAATCAGCGAATCGGCGGCGAAGCTGACCGTGCCGGGCGTGCTTGACGTGCGGCGCTACTACCACGACGACGGCCACATTGCCGGCGACATGGTGCTCGACGTGAACGCGGGCGTGGGAGAGCGCGAGGTCATCGTCGACCCGCTTGACAGCCTGCGGCAGAAAAACCTGTCAGGCAAGCGGTTCGAAACGCTGCTTTCCCCGCTGGCGCGCAATGGCGAAGTGGTCCTTGACCAGGCGCATCGTAGCGCCATGGAAGCGCAGCGGCGCTGCCGAGAGGGTTTGGCCAGCCTGGACGAAAGCCAGAAGCGCATGCTGAACCCGCACACGTATCCGGTGGGATTGGAATATGGTCTTTGTGAGCGCCGCCGTGCGCTTGTTGGCAAGCTGCGCGGCATCGCGTAGTGTTGAGGTCAAGGTTGGTAGGGGCGCAACGCGCTCATCGATAGGGGAGCACATGATTAGAATCATCACCGATTCCGTTTCGTCGATCACGCAGGAGATGGCCCGCGAGCTTGATATCCAGGTTGTCACGCTGTACGTGAACCGGGACGGGGTCGAATACGAGGACGCCACCATGGACTTAGACGCGTTCTACGCCGACATCTACGACATGATCGACAACATTCCCACGTCCAGCCAGCCTTCCCAAAAGCTGCTTGAAGACGTGTTCGAGGACGCGGCGCGCGCTGGCGACGAGGTGTGCGGCATCTTCATTTCCACGGGCCTTTCGGGTGCCTACGACGGCGCGCTGCGAGCCATCCGCGCCGTTGCCGCGCGCAACATCGACTTCAAGTGGGAGCTTGTCGACTCCACGTCGTGCGGCTTCGACGAGGCGCTGCCCGTGCTTGAGGCCGTGGCGGCGCGCGATGCGGGCGAGGACCTGCACGGCGTTGCGCAGGCGGCCGTTGACGCCATCGGCCGCACGCGTTTTCTGTTTACGCCCGAAACGCTCACGTTTTTGCAGAAGGGCGGGCGCATCGGCGGCGCGGCGGCGCTTCTGGGCAACCTTATCCAGCTTGCCCCGGTGCTTACCGTGTGCGACGGCACGCCCGTGACGTTCGCGAAGGTGCGCACGCGCAAAAAGGCGCTCGACAAGATCGTAGCGGCGTTGAAGGCCGACATCGAAGAGCATGGCCTGCGCGACATCGTGGTGCACTACATCGGCGACAAAACGCCGGCGGTGAAATGGGCACACGAGGTTATCGAGCCCATGCTCGGCCGCAGCGTGAAGGTGCTGCCCGTAAGCCCGGTGGTGGGCCTGCACGTTGGCCCGGCAATCGGCATCGCCTACGAGTGCGCCCGCGCTATTTCGGGAAAGTTGACGAAACCCGCTGCAGGCTTGGTCTGCGCTTCGTAAAATCCTAGGTGAAAAAGCAAAGCCCGCGCCGCGCGGGCTTTTCGGCGAAAGGAGATGCATGGACGCGCGTCCGAAATGCAATCTGATTATCGATTCGTGCTGCGACCTGCCGTATGAAGTGGTCGACCGCGAAGGCGTTTGGCTGTTGGAGTTCCCCTACATCGACGAGAAGGGCGACCATTGCGACGACTTCTACCGTTCCATCACGCCGCACGAGTTCTACGAAGGCATGCGCGCGGGTTCGCAGCCCTCCACGGCGCAGGTGCCCATCACGAAGTTCCAAGAGGTGTTCGGCCAAGCTATCGAATCCGGCGTGCCCACGGTGTACCTCAGCTTCACCAGCGGCCTTTCGGGCAGCTACAACACGGCGCTTATCGTGCGCGACCAGCTTCTGGCCGAACATCCCGACGCCGAGCTGCACGTGGTGGACACCTGCCTGGCTTCCGTTGCCGAGGCGCTGCTGGTGTACGAGGCGCTCAAGCAGCGCGATAACGGCATGACGGCGCGCGAGCTGGCCGCATGGGCCGAAGAGGCGCGTTATTTCGTGGACGCCGAGTTCATGGTGGACGACCTGGAGTCGCTGCACCGCGGCGGGCGCATCCCGAATTCCGTGGCGTACGCGGGTGCGAAGCTTGACGTGAAGCCGCTGCTCAACATTAGCATCGACGGCAAGCTGGCGCTGACGGGCGTGGCGCGCGGCCGCAAGAAGGGCATCAAGCAGCTTGCGGAGTACTGCGAGAAGCGCATGGCCGACCATGCGCCGGGCCGCTGCGTGGTCATCGGCAACGCCGACTGCCCGAAAGACGCGGCGCGTTTAAAGGAGCTGTTGGCGAAAACCGACGACAACCTGCTGTTTTTGGAAAGCAGCATCGGGCCGGTTATCGGAAGCCACGTCGGCCCGGGCATGCTGGCCGTCGTGTTTTGGGGAGGGGACAAGCGCGAGGACCTTTCGGTAGCCGACCGCATTGCCCGCAAAATCAAGAAAGAGGGTTAAAGCCATGACGAAGGCTTTTGTTTACGCAGGTCATCCCACGGTAGGCAACATGGTGTCCGACCGTTTGTGCGCTGCTGGCTGGCATCGCGTGACCGATGCGGGCGCCGCCGACGCCGTTATCACGTACTTCACGGTGCAGACAGCGCTTGAGGACGCGTATTTCGGCGACAACGGCATCGTGCAGGGCGCGCGCAAAGGTACGCTTATCGTGGACCTGTCGTGCACCACGCCCACGTTCGCGCGCGAGCTGAACGCCATGGCGTGTGTTGACGACCTGGTGGCCGTGGAAGCGCCGCTGGTGGTGCAGGACGTGTCCGTGCCCGACGCGTTCGCCGCGCGTGAGAACCTGGCGTGCTTCGTGGGCGGCGAAGAGGACTGCATCGAGCGTGCGCGCGAGGTGCTTGATCTGCTGGTGGGTTCGGTCACCGACGCGGGCGGCCCGGGCTCGGCCCAGCTGGCGCGCGCGGCGTACAGCCTGCAGGCGGTTTCGCACCTTATCGCGGCCATCGAGGCCGATGCGCTGTACCACGCGGTGCGCACGTCTTCGGACATGGGCGAGATTGCGGGCGCGCGCGCCGGCGCGCTGACGCCTGCCGGTGACGAGCTTCTTGCGGCGGTGAACGACGGCCGCTTCGACGGCACGTACACGGTCGAGATGTTCATGGCCGAGATCACGGCAGCGTTGACCACGGCAGACGATGCCGATTTGATCCTGCCGCAGGCCGAAGCGGCCCAGCGCCTGCTGGAGCTTTTGGCCATCATCGGCGGCTCGGACAAGGCGCCGGCAGCGCTTTCGCTGGTGTATCGCGAAGAGGAGGCGTGCGCGAACGAGGGGCTTGACTGGTCCCGCGCCGAGCAGGCCTATGGCGACCACCATCACGACCACGACGACGATGACGACGCCGATTACGGCGACGATTTCGGCGATGCCGGCTTCATCGACGACGACGGCATGACGGGGGCATACCCGGGTTTTAACTAAGCGTCGCGCGCCGACAAGGCGCGGTTCAGCGGTGTTGCGGGGACTCGCAGCGCATTGCAGGGGCAGGTTGGCCTTGCGTGCGCTTCGGGTCCTTCGCTATTTATGAGGATTGCGAAGGGGCTGGAGCTGGTGGATTTCAATCGTGAATTGGCTGCTTGCACGTTGTGCCCGCGTGCATGCGGGGCTAACCGAGCGGCGGGGCAGCGCGGCGTGTGCGGTGCCGACGGGGGCTTGATGGTTGCGCGCGCGGCGCTGCATATGTGGGAGGAGCCGCCAATTAGCGGGCAGCGCGGCAGCGGCACCATTTTCTTCTCGCATTGCCCGCTGCGTTGCATCTATTGCCAGAACCAGGTTATCGCTGCAGGTCAGGCGGGTGTCGAGGTGTCGGTTGAGCGGGTGGCCGACATGTGTTTGAACCTGCAGGGGCAAGGCGCGCTCAACATCAACTTCGTGACGCCTACGCATTACGCACCGCAGGCACGTGCGGCAGTTGCGTTGGCGCGGCAGCGGGGACTTGCACTGCCCGTTGTGTGGAACACGTCGGGGTATGAGACGGCGCAGGCGGTGCGAGACAACGTGGGCACGGTTGACGTGTATCTGACCGATTTGAAGTACATGTCGTCTGACCTGGCAAAACGGTATTCTTCGGCGCCGGATTATCCCGAGGTTGCCTTGGCGGCGCTTGATGAAATGGTGCGGTGTGCGGGTTTGCCCGAAGGCGACGAGGTTGACGGTGCGCCGCGATTGACGCGTGGCGTGGTGGTGCGGCATCTGATGCTGCCGGGTGCGCTTGAGGATTCGAAACGCGTGGTGCGCACGATGTGGGAACGCTACGGCACAAGCGTGCTGCTGTCGTTGATGAACCAGTACACGCCGGTGCTTGCCGATGCGGCGGCTACGGGTGATGCGTGGGCGCAAGGGCAGCTGAAACGATGCCCTGAACTGGCGAAACGGGTTCCCGATAGTGAATATGAGGAGTTGCTCGACTACGCAGATTCGCTGGGCATCGAAGACTATTTCTGGCAGCAGGGCGGTGCGGCGAAAGAAAGCTTCATCCCGGCATTCGATTTGACGGGCGTGCAGTAAAGGGATGCCGAAGGTGCGGGGTCGCGCGGTTGCGCGGCCCCGTTTGCGTTTAAGATGGCTGGTTTGCGAGCTTCCAAAGCTGAAACAAATGTTCTTGACAACGAACGGTTGTACGTATAAAGTGAAGCTTACACAATTTCGTACAGATGTTTGTTGAAGGGGGCGTCGTGGACGTATTGGAGAAGCTCACCATACTTGCCGATGCGGCAAAATACGACGTTGCCTGCACCTCATCGGGCGTATCGCGCGGTTCGAAGAAAGGCGAGCTGGGCAACGCCATGGGCGCTGGTTGCTGCCATAGTTTTACACCCGACGGCCGTTGCATCACGTTGCTGAAAGTGCTCATGACCAACGTGTGCGTATACGATTGCGCGTACTGCGTGAACCGCTGCAGCAACGAGGTTCCACGTGCGGCGTTTACGCCTGAAGAATTGGCCGATCTGACCATCGGGTTTTACCGGCGCAATTATATTGAAGGGCTGTTCTTAAGCTCCGGGGTTATCCGCAACCCTGATTACACAACGGAATTGATGATTCGCACGCTGCGTCTGCTGCGTGAAGAGCACAAGTTCAGGGGCTATATCCATGCGAAAGCCGTTCCCGGAACCTCGCCCGAACTTGTGGACGAACTGGGCCATTTGGCCGACCGCATGAGCGTGAATTTGGAGCTTCCCAGCCAAAAGAGCTTGCAGCTGTTGTGCCCGCAGAAGAACAAGCAGCGCATCATCCAGCCCATGCGTCAAATTCGCGACAACATGGCGCAAGACCGTGAAACACGCGGGTTGACGCGGCGCAAAACAACGTATCTGCCATCTACCAGGCCGAAGGAACGGCGGCGCGCTTTCGTGCCTGCCGGGCAGTCGACGCAGATGATTATCGGTGCCACGCCGGAAACGGATTACCAAATCCTGAACCTGTCGCAGGCGCTCTATAAAACGCTGGAACTGAAGCGCGTGTTTTTCAGCGCGTATTTGCCGGTCAGCGCCGATGCGCGCTTGCCGCAGAATGCGGGCGTGCAGCTGAATCGCGAACACCGGTTGTACCAGGCCGATTGGCTGCTGCGGTTTTACAAGTTCGATGTCTCGGAAATCATCAGCGCCAATGCGCCGAACTTGGAAGAAGATGTTGATCCGAAAGCGGCTTGGGCGCTGAATCATTTGGATTCGTTTCCCGTGGAAGTCAACACGGCGCCGCTTGAGGTGTTGCTGCGCGTGCCGGGAATCGGCCCTCGCGGTGCGCGTTTGATCGTGAAAGCGCGTCGGACAACGTGCTTGCGAGAGCAGGAGCTGCGCAAACTAGGCATTGCGTTCAAGCGTGCCCGGTATTTCATCACGTGCAATGGGAAGTACCAGGGGCGCGGGGTTGAATTTAGCCCGGAAGCGCTGCATGCGCAACTTGCAAGTCCTATCGATGGCGGGAAACATGGTGCACGGTCGGGCAAAGTGCTTCCTGGGCAGCTCAGCCTGTTCGATGAGGGCGTTGGCAGAGCGTCCATTGGCCGTGGCGACAACGGCGGCGTTGCGGCGCTGCCGAAGCAAAAGGCGTTTGTGTGCGAAAGCGGGGCGGGGTGGAATGGCGTGTCGCGGAGTCCGCGGAGCCCAAGTGGCTTGGGCGGGAAACGCCTGGATGCTGGCCAGTCGGTAGCCGCAATAGCCGATGGCGTCTTTGGCTGGCAGAACGCTTTGCAGGGCCGCGAAAAGGTGCCAGCATGACGTATCAAGCCGACGGTGGAATGTTGGAAGCATCGCACGAGCCAAACGTAGTGGTTGAGCCGCTTGAAAACGTTGCCTATGTGTATGACGGAAGCACGGAAGGCTTGCTTACGGCAGTGTTTAAAACGTATGCGTTTCACGAGCAGCCGCAGGATATATTCCGTGAAGGCGCGCTGCAGCCGCGGTTGGGGCAGAGCGTGCGCGTTATCGCCACTGATGACGCCTTGGCGCATCGCGTGCAGGTTGGAGTGTGCAAGCGCGTAGGGCGGCAGGCGTGGGAAGCGGTGCTCCATGCGTCGCTGTCGGACGATTCGTCGGCGGGCATGGCGGTTTGGCGCTTCATCAGATACGTGATGGCGCGCCCTGCAGCGCAGAACCGAAAGCTTGTGCAAGACTTGGCGCATCCTATTGCCGGCCCTATTGCGAAACTTAGTCGCTCGGTTATGAACGAACGGCACCTCATGCAGCAATTTATTCGGTTCGAGCACTTCGAGAACGACGTATGGTTCGCGCGCTGTAATCCAAAAGCGAATGTGGTGCCGCTTCTGATGGATTGGTTTGCCGGCAGGTTCAACACGCAGCGCTTCGTGCTTTACGACGAGGTGCATAACGTGGCAGGAATTTACGATGGCAAGGGGTGGTATCTTGCGCAAACAGGAGACGTGCATCTTCCGCTGCATGCCCAGGATGAAGCAACCATGCAGGCTGCTTGGAAAGGCTTTTATGATGCCGTAGCTATTCCGGCTCGGTATCACCCGGAGTTGCGCAGGCATTTCATGCCCAAGCGCTTTTGGAGAAACATCTTGGAAGTGCGGGATGAGCTGTCTGAAACTGAAGAAGGCGAATTGCCGAAAGGGCAGGAATGCTCATCTATGGGTTGTTGCAACCAGTTATTTGGTGAGGGTGAATCGCTCGATAGCAAAGCATTGCTTGATTCCGCGGCATTACTTGGACGCTGCGAATCGCTTACCGATATCGTTGCAGATGCGAAAACGCTGCAGCGGTGATTCCATAGTTGCCTGTCGTCGAGGCAGTCGCATCAACGACAGGCAACGGCCAACGGTCTAAAAATCGCATGACAAGATAAGCGAAATTAGAATCTGGTGCTAGTAGGCTTCGCTGTGAGGTGCCTACAAGGCGCGCAGGACGCGATGAGGGGAAGCTCTACAAAGTACGCGTAGCGTTGCCCGGGTCGATGGACATGCTTTGGAACCGTTCGGCCATGTACTGGTTGTCGAAATGGTCGTCGATGAACTGGGAGATGGCGTTGTCGGGCGCAATGCCGGCTTCGCGCTGGTACCAGCGGTCAAGGGACATCAGCGTCATGCAACAGTCAACAATCATGATGACGGCGCAAATGGAGGTGAGCGTGTAGCGCCAATTCCAAGGAATTTGATTGACTAGCTTCAGCATCCAGGGAAGGCATAGTTTGATCCAGAAGACGCCCAGCACGCCCCACATGGCCATGAACATGCCGTTCGTGCGTCCGTCGATAGAAAGGAAGGTGCCCGTGTAGTCCCAAGCTACAATGCCGAATGCGAACTGCATGAACCAACTGACGGCAAACTCGAATGCGCCGCCGATAACGGCGCTGACCAGAAACACCACCAAAAACGGTGCCTTATGGAAGCGGTTCAACGCCATGGTCATCAACATGGCACCAACGCCGTAGATGGGCGAGAACGGGCCGAACAGCAAGCCTGCGCGATCTTGGTACACGCCTGGCTCAACCACCAGCATGTGATAGACGGTTTCGATGACCAGGCCCAAAATGCTGCAGACGACGAAGATCCAGAACAGGTTGAAGAAGTTCAGCGTGATGTAGCCTTTGCCCGTTGGATCAAGACCCAGCGTGCCCTCTTCTGCTTGCTCGCGCGTTTCCATATCGCGCAGTTTGCGCTGCAGGTCACGCTCGCCAGCAAGCGCCGGGTCAAGATAGGACTGCATGACAATGAGGAACACAGCGATAACGGCGTCGGGGATGACGTTTGCTCCCAGGCCGTTGAGCATAATGCTGCAGATGATGTCGCCGGCTAGCAGGAAGATCATCGCTTCGGTACCTTGCGCGGCATGTTTGCGCTTGTTGCGCAGCAGCCTGATGCCGAACACCGCGAACAGCACGGCAAGGATAAGGTAAAGAATAAGGTTGATGATGAAGATGGTGAGCGTTGCCGTGGAGGCGCCCAGGTCGTACTCTCCGCCAACAACGGCAATGGCCATAAGCACAATGGTCAGCGTCATAAGAGCGGCGGATGCGGCGCCCGCAACCAAGCACAAAACGCCGAACACCTTGAACGGCAAAGGCAAGCGTTTGCGGTCGATGGAGTGACGGTCGGTGCGGTAACGCTTCCTCACCTTTTGCTGGTTGCTTGGCTCGGTTGCTGTGGTTGAGGCAGACCCGGTTGCTTGCGCGGGGCGCGTCGTCTCGTTGTTCTGTTCGGGCTTGCCCATAAGATGCTCCTTGTGCTGCAAAAATAATGGTTGCCGCCAAAACTCGGCGGCAACCATAATGGTCGGTTCCAGTATATCGCGGTTTACGTCTTCAGCACCGTGCCAGTTGCGTTACGGTGCATTGAACGTGGCCTACTTGATATCGTGCAGCTCGATACCATTGTAGTCGTGAGCGGTGAACCATAGGTTGATGCCGGCAACCAAGCAAATGGCCATCATGTAATAGGCAGGAGCCATGCCATTGCCCGTGAAGTCGATGAGCGCCGTTGCCACCATCGAAGCAGTTCCGCCGAATAGCACGTAGGCAATGTTCGAACCCAGTGCTGCACCCGTGTAGCGAACTTCCGTGGGGAACATCTCCGCTTGATAGCAGGCGATATTCGAGTCGTTGATAGACAGCGTGATGCACAGCATCAGCTGGGCTATGATGATAATGGGCAGAGATGCGGTGTTGAGCATCATGAAGCCGGGAATGCTTAGCAGGATGAATGCAATGCACGCGCCGAGCATCATGCGCCGGCGTCCAACATGGTCGGAAATCTTGCCTGCTGCAAGCACGATAAGAATGTATGCAAGCAACGCTACGTCAGTGGCAAGCTGAGCGTCGGCTGCGTTTACGCCGGCGTACTGCGTCAGATACGTGGGGAGGTAGGTAAGTACCAGGTAGAAACCAACGGAATTGACCATGGTAGCGGCAATGCTCGAGAGCAGGCGCTTGCGGTACTTCGTGAAAACGAGCCTGGTGGGATGAGAGGCTTCGGCCTTTTCCTCTTCCATCTCCTCGTACACCGGCGAGTCGTCAACGCGCTTCTTGATGTAGAAGTGGAACGCGATGCCCAGGGGCCTGCCAGCAAGAACGGGATGCGCCAACCCCATGCAATGACGTCTACTTCGGGCATGGCCATTTTGATGATCAGCGCGGCGGTGGAGCCGGCGAATAAGCCCATGGCGGTAGAGGCGGCAACCAGCGAGCAGCACTTGCCGCGATGGTTTGCGGGGGCATATTCGGCCAGGAACACGGCGGCTCCGGAATATTCGCCAGCAGCGCTGAAGCCCTGGATGCTGCGAAGCGCCAGCAGCAGGATGGGCGATAAGATGCCGATGGTTTCATACGTCGGCAAGCAACCAATCAAAAACGCTGCCCCGGTCATGCACAGAATCGAAACGGAAAGTGACCATTTGCGGCCCTTCTTGTCGCCCATGGTTCCCCAAAACGATGCGCCCAAAGGGCGGAAAATGAACGAAAGGGCGAACACGCAAAACGCCATGAGCGTGGAGTCGACCGCCGAGTCCGGGAAGAACACCATGCCAATGGTAATGGCGAAATAGGTGTACGTGGCGTAATCGAACCACTCGATGAAGTTGCCGAGGAACGAAGAAAGCGCAACCTTGAGCGGGACTTTCTTTTCTTCTACGCCCGAGCAAGGAATGTCGGTACTGATGGCACTCATGATGAGCTCCTATCTAGGTTCGTGAAAATCTCCTAAGGAGTTGACCGATTGTTTGGCAATGCAGAACGATTCAAAAAGTCGAAACACGGAAACCTCCTTTAAGATTCAGGCGGCAAAAAGCCGTACGATATGAAACAGGCGGCGCCAGCAAAAGCTCGGCGCCGCCCATGCCTTAACGGATATACGACCAGGCGAATTCACGCTTGATTGCTTCGACCATGTTCGCAACAGCGGTGTCGCGCAGGATGACGCCCTTTTCGCGGGAGCTTTCGCCCGGGTGCGACAGGCAGCCTGAAGGCGGCGTGTACGAGGGGATGATCGGCAGCACATCGTAGTTGGGCAGCGTTGCGGGAAGCCCCGTATACAGCTCGGGGTCCATGCGGTCCATATCAACCAGCTCAGGGAAGAACAGCAGCATCAAAGACGTTTCCATAACGCCTGCGTGCTCAAGGTCCCAGCCAGTGAATCCGTCAGGATGCAGTTGCTCGATGGTGGCGTCATCGACGAAGTCCCAGTAGGAAAGCAGCTGGATCTTCGCGTCGTTGATGCCTTCGGCGCGAGCGTCTTCGAGAGCCAGCTGCATCCCCTCAAATGCGAACTGGTAGCTCTCGTAATGGCCGTTCATCAGCACAATCTTGCGTGCGCCTTGTCTGATAAGGCTCAGCGCGATGTCGTGGGCAAGCGCAATGAGCGTCGTCCCACGCAGGTTGGTGGTTCCCGTCAGGTGGAAACCACCGTCGCTGCGCTGCTGCGAGCGGAAGCCGTAGTTGATAAGGGCGGTCACAATGCCGTTGACCTTTCCCCCGGTTGCGGCCTCAAGCGCTTTAGCGGTTTCGCCGGCCATGGTTTTGGTGAGCGCCGCGTCAACACACATGGCCATGTGCGAACCGTGCTGCTCAAGTGCGCCGACGGGGATGAAGAATACGGAATCGCCTGCGAGTTTGTCACGATACGTGAAGGCGTCCATCTCTTCCATGTAGACAGTAGGTTTCATGGGGAGTCCCTCCCTTCAACTGGCCAGCGGTGCAGCCGGCCGGTATAGGGGCATGCCGCCGAAACGGCATGCCTTTCATGTGAATACAGGAGCTAGAGCGCTTATTCCTTGGGATGCTTGCTGTCGTAGTCGTCAGCGGCTTCCTGTGCAGCTTCGGCCATGGCCTCAAGCTTGGGATCCATTCCGTCCGGGGTCGGATCGATGAAGCCTGCTCCGCCTGCTCCGACTTGCGCGGGGACCGCGGCGCCCGCTTCAGCATTGTCAGCGTTTTCGTTAGCGGCCTTCGTGGAGAAGAAGATCTGGGCAACACCGCCGATGATGATCAGCGCACCGCCGATAAGCTGGAAGGTCGTCATAACTTCGCCGAACATGATTAGGCCCAACAGGGAAGCCATGATGGTTTCCTGATAGGAGATAGCGGCAAGTTCGCCAGCCTTCAGGCGCTTCGTCGCGAACGTCAGCAGGTAGAATGCGATAACTACGGCGATGATGCAGCAAATACCTTTGAAGTTGATTTTCTCTTTGAGGAAAATCGCAGCAAGAATGGTCGAATAAATAGGACCGGTGTAAATCAAGAACGAGGCATTTGCGAGCGTGGTGTACTGCGTCGAGAGGCAGTACAGGCCGGAAAGCAGTTCAAGGAAGATACCAGATAGCAACATGGTGCCGGAAAATCTCGTCATCTTCAGCTTCTTGAATCCCCCAATGAACAAGAAGATGATCGACAGGGCAATCAGGCCCGCGAAATTTCGCCAGAACGAGATAAAGTCACCAGGTGCGTCGATAAAACGAGCGAAAGCTCCGATGCCGCCCATCAACGAGGATGAGCAGAACATCATGATGAAGCCAATGAGCTTGTACTTAGCTTGTTGGCTTCATTGCTGTCCCCTTAATTGTCGGCCTCACTTGCCGAACAAGCGCACAGCAACGCACAAACCCCTTATAGCATCTATGTGCTTGCTGACAAATATATAAGGCAGATTGTATAAAAAGAAAGAGAAATACTGGAAGATAGCATATGTCTGCGATATTTATCCAAGTATGAGGTGGTCAGAACTCTGTGTGGCTCGAAGCCCGGAAGAGGAATAAGGAGTTGTCCCTATGCGCGGGGGGACCGCCTCTCCCGGGCGCTCGGATGTGAAGCTTGTTTGGGAAAGCGGTTGCCGCCTTGGCTGCGGCAACCGCTACGCGGCAATTTTAGGCAGATAGCCTAGTCCTCCCACATCTCCGGATGGATGAGCGTGCAGTCCTTGACGCGGTTCGGGAAGTAGTCGAGGCACTCGCCCTCGCGGTAAACGTCAGCCGTGGAGCAGTGCAGGCCGCCGCCGAACGGATAGGCGTCGCGCAGGTCGACGGGGATGACGTTCATGCCGAGCTGGTCCATCTGCTCCTGCTCGTGGACCTCGGAAGCCTCAACGATGACCGTGGAGGGATCGAGCACCAGGCAGTTCATGGACAGCCACACGGAGCTGTAGCACAGCGCGGGCGGCTCGTCATGAGCAGGCTGAGCGGCGTCGACGATCTGCCAATCGTTGGCCTCGAAGATATCCTTCTGGCCCTCGGCAGGATGACGGTGCGGGTTGTTGATGATCAGGCCCGGGCGCAGCGGCACGAAGGTAGCGTCGATGTGAATCGGGTACGGGTCGCCCGGGAAGTTCATGGCATGGATGCGGTACTCGGGATAGTAGCGCTGGAACCACTCCATGGCGGTGCGGTTGGTGGTCAGGCCGTGCTGGATGAAGATGTCCTTGCCCATGCGCATGAGGTCGGCGGCGTCCCAC
>NZ_CDRSTZ010000035.1:0-21963 GCF_977052095.1 Senegalimassilia sp. | reverse complement strand
TTACGTGAGGTGATGCTGAGATGGAGTACACACCTATTTGGAGCGGCATCATCGCCTGCTATCTGTTCCTAGGCGGCCTGGGCGGCGGCGCGTTCGCCACCTCGGCCTTCCTGGCCTGGCGCCATCCTGAAGCGGTCACCATGCGCAAGCTCGGCCACTGGATCGCGCCGATCGTCGTCATCGTCGGCCTTGTGCTGCTGATGTTCGACGCCAAGGCGGGCCTGCACAACCCGCTGCGCTTCGCGCTGCTGCTGACCAACTTCGGGTCCGTGATGACCTGGGGCGTCGTCATTCTGGCCGCGTTCGTGATCGTCGCGCTGGTCGCGCTGATCATGGACCTGAAGAAGCGCCGCGTGCCCATGGCCCTCGAAATCGTCGGCGCGGTGCTCGGCATCTGCGTGGCCATCTACACCGGCTGCCTGCTGGGCGTGTGCAAGACGTTCCCGCTGTGGAACAACGCGCTGCTGCCCGTCCTGTTCCTGGTGTCGGCGGTGTCCACGGGCATGGCGGCCGTGCTGCTGGCCGGCGTGTTCAAGTGCCCCGAGGAGTTCAACCGCGTGGGCGTGCTCAAGAAGTTCCACTTCTGCTTCCCGTGCATCGAGATGCTGCTGGTGGCCAGCCTGCTGTTCGTCACGGCGACCAACTCCACCGCGGGCCTGGCCTCGGTGCAGGCGCTGGTGTGCGGCAAGTACGCCGTGGTCTTCTGGGTGCTGTTCGTCGCCGTGGGCCTGGTGATTCCGACGGTGCTGGAGACCAAGATGCTGTTCTTCAGCCCCAAGGAGTTCGAGGAGTCCCGCAAGGCCCACATGATCAGCGCCTGCTCCGACATCGGCGTGCTGATTGGCGGCTTCGTGCTGCGCCTTCTGGTGCTGCTGGCTGCGCTGCCGGTGACCATGACGGTCGCTTGGGTCCTGTAACCTGCCCGAAAAGTGGGACAAGGGGACAGTCCCTTTGTCCCACTTTGAACCTGGCAAGGGGATAGGTCGTTTGTCATGCGCTGACCGTCCAGGCAAAAATGGGGTGAGGGCTGTTACCTTGCTTCCCCGCTTTGGACCTTGGCGGCAACGACCCGTTCTCCGTGCTTTTGCTTAATCACGCTTGGGGCGAAGGCGGTGTTCGATTCGCCCTGCTTTTATGTAGCGAATCTGGGCCAGGAGGCCTGTTTTCCTGGCTCGTTTCGTGTAGCGCGGCAGCATATTCGCCCGCTGCCGCGCAGGCGTCTGCCGCAAGGCGCCGTCATCCCCAATTTAGGTGCGGGCCTTCCCTCCCGCGCCGCCTTGCGGGGCCGGCCTCCTTCAACGCTGGCCCCGCCTTTCCCTTCTGGCCGCCGCCCAAACCCTTCCGGGCAGCGGCCTTTCTGCGTCTGGCGCTCTTTGACGGTGCCAGCCCCGCCTCCGCCAGCCTCGCGCTTTCGCGAAAAGGTGCTGCAATCTGCCTCGGATATAATGAGTGCGTTGCTGGTCGAAATCGCGGGGAAGGTTCCCATGGGGGCTGCTGAACTCAATCGATACGCATTCTGCGTTTAGCGTGGGTATGGAGCTGTTCGCCGCCTTGGTGGCGGGCTTGCTGCTGATCGCATGCTTCCTGGAAGCGGGCCATCGCCATCGCGCGACGCTCTACTTCATGGGCATCCTGGCGCTTCACGTCGTGCTGCTTGTCTGCGACGCGACGCTGTGAGCGGTAAGCGGAACTCCCGGCAGCGAAGCGCCGGTGGCTGCCTTGGCGTTGCATCGGGCGCGCAGCTGCTTGACGTATCAGCGAAGCACGGCTGGTGCGGCGGCTTCATGCGTCATTGGGACGCCACCCTCATGGCGCTCCCGCCGATGCCGCTCGGGCTGCCGGGGTGTTTCCTTCGCGCGCCCCGCCCATGCGCCTCGCGCCTTATTCCGGCAAGCGATGGGAATGTGAAGATGCTTGCATCGCGGTGCTACTATGAGGGTGTTAGAAACCCGGCGCCTGCCGGCTTTGTCCCCAAAGGAGGATTCGCAATGGATGCAAAGGTGTACGAGCTGATTAACGACCAGATTCGCAAGGAGCTGTATTCGGCGTACCTGTACCTGTCGTTCGCCGATTACTATCAGGAAGAGGGCCTGGAGGGTTTCGCCCATTGGTACGAGATCCAGACGCAGGAGGAGCGCGACCATGCGCTCATCTTCCGCAAGTACCTGCATGAGAACGGCTGCAAGGTGAAGCTGCAGGCCATCGACCAGCCCGACAAGACCTTCAGCAACCACCTGGAGCCGCTGGAGGCCGCGCTGGAGCATGAGAAGTACATCACCAGCACCATCAACGACATCTACACCGCCGCGCTTGAGGCGAAGGATTACCGCACCATGAAGTTCCTCGACTGGTTCATCGAGGAGCAGCAGGAGGAAGAAGACAACGCCGAGAAGCAGGTGTCGCGCATGAGGCTGTTCGGCAGCGATGCCAAGGCGCTGTACGACCTCGACCAGGAAAACGCCGCTCGCGTCTACGCCGTTCCCACCCCGCTGGCGAAAGAGTAATCTCGGTGCGTTACGGCATTAACGAGACCTTCAAACCAAGCGAACTCGGGGTATTCGGGAACTGTTTGAAATGTGCCATCGGGTCCTAAAAATTGAAACTCTCGCAGCATGCTTGAGATAAGCAGGTGCACATCTTGGATGGCTTTGGCAAAGGGCCGCAGAACGTTCGCACTTTCGTGATGTTGAGTCGTTTGCCCGTTTCCATCTTTACGCCGTCGTATCGCAAGACTCGGACGCGTGCCTGCGGCATCATGACGGAGGGGTCTTGCGCGAACAGAAGAGCGCCAGCAACGGTCAGTTTCCCATCGCGCATGAACCGCCTGCTTTTAAGCACCTGCTCGTCTGACGATTCGGTGCCGAGCAGCGACTTGTAACGGTCGAGAACATCGTGATCGATGTCGTCAATTGATGAATCTTGAATAAGTTCATCTTCGAAAATGCGCTGGCCTTTATCGTATTCAAGGGCAAGAACCTGCTCGCATGGTGATGGGGCATAGTAGCAAAAAAGCCACCCGAAGGTGGCTTGAACATTTGGTCGCGGGGGCTGGATTTGAACCAACGACCTCCGGGTTATGAGCCCGGCGAGCTACCAGACTGCTCCACCCCGCATCATGCGACCCGCTTTTCAGAAGTTGTAAGCGCTTCGGAAAAGCTGCAAGAAAGAACTATACGCGCGGTTTCGCGTGTGTGCAAGTAAAACCTTGTTCATCACAAAACCGTCACAATTAAGTTGCCTGCGTTCGCCGTTTGCTGCGCGCTGTGGTTGGCGTACAATCGCACGAAACGGCAGCAAGCCGTGCTGGTATCGCGAAAAGAGGGACCCATGCAGATTATCACCGATCAGGTCTACGCATTCTCGAAAGACAACAAACCCTGCGCCACCGCAAAGCCGGGCGAAGTGCTGCAGTTCAACACCGAAGACTGCTTCAGTAACCGCATTCCCGACGAGAACACCACGATGGCCGACCTCGACTACACCTACGGCTTCGCGAATCCCGCCGCCGGCCCCGTGTTCATCGAAGGCGCCGAGCCAGGCGACGTGCTGGTGGTCGATATCTACGACGTGAAAGTTGCCGACGAGGGCACCATCGCCACCGACGACCATTGCGGCCCGCTGTTCGAAACGACGGGCTACCGCACGAAGAAAATCCCCATCAAGGACGGCATGGCCACGTTTAACGAGGTCAGCTTCCCGATTGACCCCATGATCGGCGTCATTGGCACCGCGCCGTCCGGCCCTGACGTCATCGACGGTTTCGTGGGCAGCCATGGCGGCAACATGGACAACAAGAAGATCACCAAGGGCACGCGCCTGTACCTGCCCGTGCGCGTCCCCGGCGCCCTGCTGCAGATGGGCGACGTGCACGCCACCATGGGCGACGCTGAGCTGTGCGGCACCGGCATTGAGATTCCGGCCGAAATCACCGTGCGCGTGCAGCTGGTGAAAGGCTTCGAGCTGAACTGGCCGGTGCTGGAAACGTTCGGTCCGCAGGGCAAGTGGTACGTCAACGCCTGCGCGCCGCATTACGAGGAAGCCCTGATGAACGCCTCGAAGGAGCTGCAACGCCTGCTCATGCGCATCACCGGCTGGGACGCGGTGGAAACCTACATGTATATGTCGGTGCAAAGCGACGTGGAGATCAGCCAGGGCTGCGAGCCGTGCGAAGTCGAGCTGTCCCTGCGCATCGGTACGCCGAAGCTGCCGCAGTTCCCCTCGCTCGTGCCGCAGCCGTAAGGGGCGTGCGGCGGCGCCGTCGAGCTTGGGGCAAGGGCGCTTGTCCCCAGTTACGCCGAGGGCGCTGCGACGCGTGGCACGGAATCGGTCGGCGCGCTCACGGTGGGATGACGTGGCTGTTGTGCGCGCCGGAAGTGTGCGCTGGCGAGCGCGATGCAGCATGCGATACGGAAGGCGCGATCGTGGCCGTAGCTGCGTTGTGGCGTTCGCATCCGCCTTATGCGCCCCGCAAGCGAACGCTGGCGATTGAAACGCTTGCGTTTATTCAACCGTTTGCGACGCGAAACGCGCCGTTCGCCTTGATGCGTCAAAAAATGTCAAAAACTGTTGCGAGGTGCAAAACCAAGCAAAGCCGTGTGAAATGGCCCGTTTTCCAGGGGAAAGCGGGCCATTTTGTATCTAAGACGCATCGAACAATCCCCCACAGCTTTCGCGAATTGCCCGGAAATGTGACTCCTTCGCTCCCGTTTCGAAAAACCGTTGTTCGCTTTAACGCGTTAAAGTGGTAAAGTACGCCGTATTGCGTAGAGCCGAGCATCGCGCCCTTGGCCCTGCGCAATGTTCATTTTCCCCACAAGGAAGAGAGGATAGGGAAATGGCAGCAGGAAACGCCCCCGCCAAAGGTGGCGCGGGGGACAACATCGAGCAGTTCGGCTATAAGCAAGAACTGCGCCGTGGCCTCACGCTGAAGGATGTCATTCTGTACGGCGTGCTGTTTATGGTTATCATCGCGCCGCAGTCCATTTACGGCGAGATTCAGCAGGCGTCAGGTGGCATGACGCCGCTCGTGTACATCGTCGGCTTCGTGGCCATCAGCTTCACGGCCATGGGCTACATGCACATGTCCAAGCGATTCCCCATCGCCGGCTCGGTGTACTCCTACGTTCAGCGCGGCATCAACCCGCACATCGGTTTCGTGGCCGGCTGGCTGATTCTGTTGGACTACATCTTCGTTCCGTCGTTGCTGCTGGTCATGGTGGCAAACTGGGGCGTTGCGCTCATTCCGGGCAGCCCGTGGTACGTATGGGTGCTCGCGTTCGTGGCGTTCAACACGTTCGTGAACATCCGCGGCATCACCATGCAGAAGGGTGTTGACTGGGTTATCTTCGTTGTTGAGATTCTGGCGGTTATCGCGTTTATCGCGCTGGGCACCAATTTCGTGCTCGGTGGCGGCGGCGCCGGCGAGTTGAACATGGACCCGATTTACCAGCCCGGCAAGGTTGACCTGCACTTTATCGCCACGGCGTGCTCCATCGCCTGCCTGTCGTTCCTCGGCTTCGACGGTATGTCCACGCTGGCTGAGGAAACCGAGCAGCCCGAAAAGACCATCGGCAAGGGCATTATCATCGCTCTGTGCATCATGGTTGTCGTGTTCGTTGCTCAGACCTACGTGGCTGCGCTCATCCAGCCCGATCCGTCGGTCATCGATCCCGAAATGGCCTTCTTCGACGCAGCCCTGGCTTGCGGCGGCCCCATCTTCTATAAGCTGCTGCTAATCGTGAACATCGTGGCCGTCGGCATCGCGAACATCATGAACGCACAGACCGCCTCCGCGCGTCTGCTGTACTCCATGGGTCGCGACGGCGTGATCCCGAAGGTGTTCGGCAAGGTCCACCCGAAGTTCCAGACCCCGTGGTTTGCGGCTATCGCCATCGGCGTCGTCTCGCTGATCCTGCCCCTGTTCCTGGACATGGCCACGCTGTCCCGCTTCGTTAACTTCGGCGCACTGTCCTCGTTCGTGCTGCTCAACATCGCCGTGTTCGTGTTCTTCTTCATCAAGGAGAAGAAGCGCAACTCGGTTGGTGACGTAGTGAAATACCTGATTTGCCCGTTCCTTGGCGTGGCCATTTTGCTGTACGTGTTCACGGGCTTCGACGTGCCCACCTACATCGTTGGCGTGTCGTGGCTGGTCATCGGCGTCATCATCGGTGCGGTGAAGTCGAAGGGCTACAAAGAAGTGCCCGAGGCGTTCAAGCACCTGGAGGTGTAGCGGCGCGGCCGGCAGGCTTTCGACTGGGAAAGCGTCCGGCGTGTTGCGAACGTGACAACATAGTAACGCTGCCTGCGTAGGCGGCGCTTTGAGGGGTTCTGCGGCTGCGCGCTGCGGGACCCCTTGCTATACTGGAGAAGAGCCTGATGGGCGCGCAGTTTACGCACGTGGTGAATCCGGCGAAGCGTCGGTTTTCGCACGAGCTGCGTTGGCAGGCTTGCTGCTTTGCGTGGCTGGTGGGGAGCTGGCTTCTGCTTCGCTGGACGCGTGATGCGCTTGGCATGGTGTTGAGCTGCGGGTTATGCGTTGCGTGCTGAAAACCCGCCGGAAAAAGGAGGGATTGTCATGTTGTACGATGCGATTGTCGTTCCGTTCGACGGTTCCGCGTCCGCTCGCGCGGCGCTTGACGAGGCCGTGCGTTTTGCCAGGGAAGACCCGGGCCTGGTTCTGCACGTCATTCAGATTGCGGACTTGGAGCAGGCTGCTGTGGCGCTGCTGGAGTCCAAGGGCGTCGACCTGTCCGAAAGCGCGGTGCCCATGGGCATGCGCGACGCGGTCGAGGCGGTTACGCAGCAGGCGTCGGAGCGCCTGCGCACGCAGGTCGATGGCGTGCTGCGCAGCCTGATGAACGAGAAGCGCGTCAGCTTGCTGCCCGAGGTGCATCCGGGCGACCAGATTGTGCAATACGCGAAAGATAACGGCTGCGACCTTATCATCATGGGCAGCCGTGGGCTTGGCGCGCTGCGTGGGATGCTGGGCAGCGTTAGCAGCTACGTGCTGCGCGAGGCCACGGTTCCCGTGCTGGTGGTGAAAGCGGGCGAGTAGTGGCCTGGTTGCAACCTGTGGAGAAATAGCGAAGGCAGGCGGTTTGGCCCGAAAAGTTGCAATTGCCCCTTGCGATTGTAGCAGGTCTTCGGTATAGTTCATATTCGCGCTTCGCAAGAAGCCGTGTGCCAACGTGGCTCAGCTGGTAGAGCAGCGCTCTCGTAAAGCGCAGGTCACCGGTTCGAATCCGGTCGTTGGCTCCACGAATGCACGAGGGTCCCGCAAGGGGCCCTCTTTTTGTGTATGGGGTGACAGGGCCGCTGAGCGCTTCACGTTTGAGGTATGTGACGCGCCCTTCGGGCGCTGTCTAGTAGGTGCGGAGCTTTCGCTCCGCGCTACAAGTTCTTGCTGCAAGCCTGATTTGCTTGCTGGGCATATTTCGCAGCAACCGCAATTCGTGGCCTCGAGCGAAAGCTCGACACTAAATAGAAAGCGCCGTAGGTGCGCCACTGTCTTTGCCGAACGCTTGCAGGCCCAAAAGTATGTGAGCGCTTCTCGCGTAAAAAGGGGGTCGAGCGTTCGCTCGACCCCCTTTTTACGCTTCGTCCTACTTCGCTCCCAGCTTTCCGCACATGAAAGCGTTTGCTGCTTGCTCGGGCGCGTCGTCAAGCGGCGTCAGCGTCAACGGCTCTTTGCCGGTGCGCTTCGCCTGGCGCTCAAGTGCGCGTTCAAGCAGCCAATCGGCAATCTGCGGGTTCTTCGCCAGCAGCGGTCCGTGCAGGTACGTGCCCAGCACGTTTTTGTAGCGCACGCCGTCCTGCTTCGTTTCCTCGTTGTTGCCCAGGCCCGTGTTCGAAACCACGGTGCCGAACGGTTCCACGCCCTCGTCCAGGTACGTGCGGCCGGCGTGGTTCTCGTAGCCCACCACCGGCGTGTCGGAAAGCGGGCTTAGCAGCGCGATATTGCTGACCAAACGGTCGGCCGATGTGCCAGGGCGCCCGGTGGTCATGCCGACAAGCCCCAGGCCAGGCACCTTTTCGCCGTCGACCAGCCATTCGCGTCCCAGCATCTGATAGCTGCCGCAAATGGCCAGAAGCGGGCCGCCGTCCTGCACGTACGCGTCCAGATCATCGCGCATGGCTACGATGTCGGCGCTTGCCAGTTTCTGCTCGCGGTCGGGGCTGCCGCCCATCATGATCAGGTCGACGCCGGCAAGGTCCGCGCTGTCGCCGTGGCACACGCGGCGAACCTCAACGGGAATGCCGCGCCAAGCTAGGCGCTGTTCAAGCACGCGCACGTTGCCGCCGTCGCCGTACAGGTTCAGCAGGTCGGGGAACAGATGCGCGATAACCACGGGCTCGCCCTTGACGTCTTCACCATCGGCGCTCGCTGCCTTCGGCCCCGCCTGCTTGCCAGCCGCCTTCGCGCCGTAATCGCGCGGCTGCGGCGCATCGCCAGGCGCGGGTACAACCTCTCCACCTGCGGAAACGGCTGCATCAAGCGCGGCCTTGCATCCCGGCAGCGACGTGTAGTTTGCGATGATGTACGCGCTCACCTCGCGCGGCTGCTGCGCAATGCGCGCTAGCAGGTCGTCCGCGTCCTCCACCACTTCGGCGGCAATGCCGGCGTACTTCAGGCGCACGGCCATGTCGCGACCGCGGATGCCGCCGGCGTACGCTACCAGCGGGCCGGCCTGCGCCAGCTCCTCGAAGTCGATGTCCCACAGCCACGACACGTCGTGCCCGTCGGCCTCCTTGTCGTTGATGAAGAACGCCACCACCTTCGGCGTGGGGTCCTGCGCCACGATTTTCAGGTTCTGATTGAAGCCGGTGGGGTTTTTGGCAAGGTTCAAAAGTACGCGACGCCCTGCCAAGTCATAGGTTTGCAGCCGCCCGTTTTGCGGGTCGAACGCAGCGATGGCGCCCTGCAGCGCCTCGTTCGTGCAGCCCAGCAAGCTTGCCGCCACGCCCACGGCCGCCAGGTTGTACACCATGTACGCTCCGGAAAACGGCGCGGAAACGGAAAACGCGCCTGCGCGTCCGCCGTCCGCAGCACCCGGTTTCACTAGGGAAAACGCCAGCCCTGTAGCGTCAAGCTTCACGTTTTCGGCCGCGAAGTCCAGCGTCGGCCGCGCAAACCCGCACTTCGGGCAGTGCCACTCGCCCAGCTGTCCGTACTGGCGCCAGTCGTACTCGAACATGGTGGAGCAGCGCTGGCACATGGTGGCGTCGGTGACGGTGTTTTGCGCCAGCCCCATGCTCTCGCTCACGCCGAACGCGATGGAGCGCGTGCGTTCGCGCCCGGGCAGCTGCGCGGCGCGGTCGGCGATGGATGCGCACAGCGGGTCGTCGGCGTTGTAGACCAGCACGGTTTCAGGCGAGCTGCCCAGCGCCTTGACGATGCTGTCCTGGATGCGGTCGATCTCGCCGCAGCGATCCAGCTGGTCGCGGAACAGGTTCAGCAGCAGCACGTAATCGGCCTGCAGCTGCGGCAGAATCTTCGCCAACCACAGCTCGTCGGACTCGAAGATGCCCCAATCGGCCGCGCCGGCATGCAGCAGCGCCGTGGACACGCCCGAGTCCAGGTTCGCGCCCGTACGGTTGCAAACAACACGTTGACCTGCGCGTTCAAGCACGTCGGCCAGCAAGTTCGTCACCGTGGTCTTGCCGTTGGTGCCCACAATGCACACGCTTCCGCGCCCCAGCTTTCCGCGCAGGTGCGCAATAAGCTGCGGGTCCACGTACAGGGCAACCTTGCCGGGGAAGTTCGCGGCGGGGCGGTGGAACACGTTTTTCAATCCCCACGTGGACACGGCGCTCACGGCGCGCGCGGCGGTGAATTTCAAGCCCATGGTTTCCTCGCTTAAACTCGGTTTCGTTGCTGCCAGTATATCGCCCGCGCCGCCTGCCGCCTGCCGCCTGCGCTGTTCAACGTTAAAAGACCGAGAAGTTTTCTTACAGCTTGCCGGGTGCAAAACCGGTTTTGCTATAGTTACCACTTGCGCGTAAAAGTGAGGAACGCGCCAAGAAGAAAGAAGGACCCGTGGAAAACAACGCAATAAAGGCGGTGGGACGTGGATACTAGCCAAATCATCTCCGTCGCCGTTTTCGTGGTGGCTATGATCGCCATCATGACCGAGAAGGTGCATCGCGCGCTCGTGGCCATCACCGGTGCTATGCTGCTGCTCATCCTGCACATCATGCCGTTCGAAACGGCCATCGGCCACATCGACTTCAACACGCTTGGCGTGCTGTTCGGCATGATGCTGTTCGTGGCCGTGGTGAAGCAGTCGGGCGTGTTCGAGTTTCTAGCCATTAAGTGCGCACGCCTGGCCAAGGGCAACCCCTGGACCATCATGGTGCTGTTTGTCCTGCTCACCGCCGTGCTTTCCGCGTTCTTGGATAACGTCACCACCGTGCTGCTTATCGGCCCCATGACCATCACCGTGTGCCGCTTGCTCGACATCGACCCCGTGCCGTTCTTCATGACGCAAATCTTGGCGTCGAACATCGGCGGTACGGCAACGCTTATCGGCGATCCGCCGAACATCATGATCGGCTCCGCCGCCGGCTACACGTTCGCCGACTTCATCGCGTACGACGCCCCGGCCGTAATCATCATTTTGGCCGCTGTCATCGGCGTGTTCTACGTGATGTATGGGCGCAAGATTTCCGCGAACGAAGAGCATCGCAAGGCCATCATGGAGCTTGATGAGAACGACTACATCAAGGACCGCCGCCTGCTGCACATCAGCGTTGCCATGGTAGCGCTGGTGGTCATCGGCTTCATGACCCACGGCTCGCTTGGCCTGGAGTCCTGCGTCATCGCGCTTGCCGCCGCCGGCCTGATCCTGCTGATTTCCGGCGAAAGCATCGAAGAAGCGCTGCACGGCGTTGAATGGACCACGCTGTGCTTCTTCGCTGGCCTGTTCATCATCGTTGGCGCCATGTCTGAAACGGGCGTCATCGGCATGCTGGCCCAGGGCCTCATCGACGTGACGGGCGGCAACCTCATGATCACCATGCTTGCGGTGCTGTTCGGCTCGGCTGTCATCTCCAGCTTCCTGGACAACATTCCGTTCGTGGCCACCATGATCCCGATTATCCTGACGCTTGAGGCCGACGGCCTCGACGGCACGGCGCTGTGGTGGGCCCTGTCGCTGGGCGCTTGCCTGGGCGGCAATGGTACGCTCATCGGCGCGTCGGCTAACGTGGTGCTGTCCGATATCAGCAAGAAGTTCGGGCATGAGATCACGTTCATGCAGTTCTTCAAGCGCGGTTTCCCGATCATGTTGTTCACGGTGGCCATCGCCGCCATCTACATGGTCATCCGCTTCCCGGGCGGCTAGCGAAGCCGTTAACCTTGCATGCTGATCGAACGGCGGGTCGTCTGCGACGGCCCGCCGTTTTTGCACTCTACGACAAGGGGACAGGTCGTTTGTCAGGCGGATAGCCCTTTGGGACCGACTTCGTAGGGAAGAGCGAAAGCTCTTCCCCGAATAGAAAGCGCCGAAGGCGCGCCACCGGCTTCTGCGGTGGCGCGCCTTCCGGCTTTGGACACTTCGCGTTCCTGTGGTCATTTCCCGCAGAGGATGTGGGCTGGCTTGCACCTGGCTCCGGCGCCGTCAAAATGGCCCTATGGAAAACAAACGCACACGCAACGGGCGCGACCGTCAAGGCGCGGGCCGTGCAACAACAAACCAACCCTCTTCCACCCGTCGCGCAACGGCTTCCGAAGTTCGCGCGCAGGATCGCTACGCGCGCAGCCGCTACGGCGCGCAGCCCGCAAACCCCACGAAGCGCACGGCTACCAGCCAGCCCGCCGCAGACGACGCCGCGGCGCAGCGCCTTTCGCGCGACGAATACGCGAAAACCCACAAGCACAAAAAGCACGGCAAGCTGTTCTACGCCGGCATCGCAGCGCTTGCCGTCGTGCTCATCGGCGCGGGCGCAGCGTTCGCGTACGTGCAGGTGCTTTCCGGGAATCTGCATGCCGGCCTGGGCAACGTGGGGCAGTACCTCGTGAAAACGAACATGACGAAAGAGCCGTTCTATATGCTGCTCATGGGCACCGACGGCTCGGCCGAGCGCGACGAGTCCGGCGATTTCGGCGACAGCTACCGCACGGACAGCATCATGCTTGCGCGCATCGACCCGGTGGACAAGAAGGTCACGCTGGTGTCGCTGCATCGCGACACCATGGTTGACATGGGCGAATACGGCGTGAACAAGCTGAACGCCGCGCACGTGTTCGGCGGCCCGGCGCTGTCCGTGCAAACGGTTTCCCAGCTGGCGGGCGTGGACATCTCGCATTACGCGGAAATCAACTTCGACGGCTTCCACGAAATCGTCGACGCGCTTGGCGGCATCGAGGTTGACGTCCCCATGACCATCGATGACGAAGACGCCGGCGGCCATCTTGATGCCGGCTTGCAAACGCTCAACGGCGACCAGGCGCTTATCCTGTGCCGCGCGCGCCATGCGTACGACGAAATCGGCCCGGGCGACGAATATCGCGCCGCCAACCAGCGCCTTGTCATATCAGCCATCGCGAAGAAGCTGCTTTCGGCCGACGCGGCGTCCATGGCCTCGACGGTCCAGGCGCTTTCGAAATACGTCACCACTGACCTGGGCGTCACCGACATCATCGGCCTGGCGCAGGCCATGCAGGGCCTTGACCCGTCCACGGACATCTACTCGGCTATGGAGCCTACCACCTCGGAATACATCGACGGCGTGTGGTACGAAATCAACAACACTGCCGAGTGGAAGGCCATGATGAAGCGCGTTGATTCGGGCCTGCCGCCTACGGACGGCGACGTTGTCGACAAAACGTCGGGCACCATTCTGGCCACCACGGGCGACGGCGGGGCTACAAGCGCGGGCACGGCGGGCGACGGCATGGGTGCGGTCAAACGCGGCGGTACCGTGGCCATCCGCAACGGCAACGGCGTTTCAGGTGCCGGCTTCGACGCCACCGAGCGCATCCAGGGCCTTGGCTACAGCGTGAACACCAGCAATGCCGACAACTTCGACTACCGGGAAACACTGGTCGTCTACAACGACCCGGTAGATAAGGAAGCGGCCGAAGCCATCGTGAAGGCCCTTGGCGTAGGAAAAGCAGAGCAAAACGCCAACACCTACCTCTTCGAAGAAGACTTCCTCATCGTCCTTGGCGCCGATTGGCAGTAGGTGGGTTACACGCTGGCGATGCTCCAATCGCCGAACAGCAGGCCCTTCGTCAGCCCTAGAACCGCGATGTGGGCGGGGTAGTACGCGTAGAAGAACCACTTCATGGGTCGCCCGCGGCCGCCGTTGTAGGCCCACAGCAGTGGGATGGTCGCCGTGCACCCTACCAGCGGATACAGCGCGAACGCCAGGTTTTGCAGCGACGGCACGGCAAGAAGCTGCTCAAGCGCGGGCAGGCCGTTCGCCGTAATGGGCAGCAGCGCCGAATAGGCGATGCGCCGCCGCTGGTCGGCAACCATGCGCAGCACCATGACCATGCACGGCGCCAAAATGCCCCAATCGCACGCAACGGTCAGGGCCGTGACCAGCACAAACACCACCCAAAACCGCATGCGCGATGTCATATGGTCGTACGCGTACAAAAGCCCCAGGCACACAAGCAGCGTGAACAGCACGTTGAGCCCCGGGCTCAAAAACATCCCGAACGGCACCTGCGCCACCAGCGCGAACACCAGCAGCCGCCGTGCATAGCGCGCAACGTTCGACGTGTGCCGATAGCCCTCTACCAGCAGAAACGCCATGATGGGAAACGTTAGCCCACCGAAACCGAACAGCACGCACAAAACCTCGGGCGGCAGATAATCCCAGTATATGTAGCAGGCGTGGTTGCACGTCATGCCGACAATGGCCAGCACTTTGAGCGGAAACGCGGTAAGCCCTCGGTTTTGTGGGGCGTTCGCGGTAGAAGTTGTGGATGCGTGTTGTATCATGCGGCAAGTATACTCGACCTTCCCCGCACCGCGCCAAGATGCGGCGCGGTCATCATGCGGCCTGCACGCCGCGCAAGGAGGAATCCATGGCAGCAATCATCAACCCGCGCAAGGTGGCCATCGTCGGCTGCGGCTTCGTCGGCTCGGCAAGCGCCTTCGCGCTCATGCAGTCCGGCCTGTTCGCCGAGATGGTGCTCATCGACGTCGACCGCGATCGCGCCGAGGGCGAGGCGCTCGACATCGCCCACGGCATGCCGTTCGCCAGCCCCATGAACATCTACGCCGGCGACTACACCGACATCGATGACGCGGCCATCACCGTCATCACCGCCGGCGCGAACCAGGCGCCGGGCGAAACACGCCTTGACCTGGTGAACAAGAACGTCGCCATCTTCAAGTCCATCATCCCGCAGATCGCCGAGCGCGACTACCAGGGCATCCTGCTGGTGGTGTCCAACCCCGTCGACATCCTCACGTACGTCACGCTCAAGCTCTCGGGCATGCCGGCCAACCGCGTGCTCGGTAGCGGCACCACGCTCGACACCGCACGCTTCAAGTGCGCCCTCGGCGAGCACCTTGGCGTCGACCCGCGCAACGTGCACGCGCGCATCATCGGCGAGCACGGCGACAGCGAAATCGCCGCATGGAGCCTGGCGAACATCTCGGGCATCCCGCTGGACACGTTCTGCGAGCTGCGCGGCCGCACCAATCGCCAAGAGGACATGGACCGCATCGCCGAGGATGTGAAGAACGCCGCGTACGAGATCATCAAGAAGAAGCGCGCCACGTACTACGGCATCGCCATGACGGTCAAGCGCATCTGCGAGGCCATCACCCGAGATGAGAAGCCAATTCTGCCCGTGTCGAACTACCTCGACGGCGACTACGGCCTGCACGACATCGTGCTGTCCATGCCCGCCGTCGTCGGCAAAGACGGCATCGAGTACAAAGTGCCCATTACCTTGAACGAGAAGGAAACCGCCCAGCTCAAAGAGTCGGCGGCAACTCTGCGCGCCGTCATTGACAAGCTGGACCTGTAGCGCTCGCGCACAACGCGCCCGCAACCGCGCCCGCACGCCGGCAACCCGCCGGAGCGCGGGCGCTTGCTTTTCCGCGTGAGTCATCAACCGGCCCCTTTTCGCCCCGAACGCCCACCGGTTTACTTCTCGGTTCACAACTCCATCACACAGAAATGCCCATTTGGGGCGCCACGGAGTGGGTTTGCTAAAATGTTCGTTACTTACGCAGAAAGAAGGTGCTCATGCTGTCTGGAGATATGGAAAAGCTTTATCCCTCCGCCAAAACGTTGGTGAAGGACTGCGTTGCCAGCCGCCTTCACGCAAAAGACGCGACGCTGTACAACTTTTCCGACGAAGCGCAGGAGTGCGCACAGAACTATATGGGCTGGGCTGACCTTGCAAGCAACCCGCCGTACCCCTTGCACGAAATTCAAAACTTCGCTGATTCCATTATTGCCCAGGGCTTGAAATCGGTGGTCCTCATCGGCCAAGGCGGTTCCACGCAGGCGCCCATGACCATCACGAAGTACCACAAGCCGGACTCGTCGCTGGTGCAGTTCCGCACGCTCGACTCCGACTCGCCGGTGCGCGTGCGTGGCATTCTGTCGGAAATCGACCCCCGCACCACGCTGTTCATCGTATCCTCGAAGTCGGGCGGCACCATCGAGCCGCGTTTGGCCCTGCGCGCCGTGCGCGACGCGTTGGCTGGCCAAATCACGAATGAGGAACTGGTGCAGCACCTGGTTGCCATCACCGATCCCGGCTCCAAGCTGGAGCAACAGGCTCGCGAAGAGGGCTGGGCCGCCGTGTTTTCCGGCGAACCCACCGTCGGCGGCCGCTTCAGCGCGCTGTCCGTGTTCGGCCTGCTGCCCGCCGCGCTTGTCGGCATCAACCTGGAAGAGTTCATGGCGCACGCCCTTGAGGCCGAGCGCGCTTGCAGCGAGGACGCCATCGACAACCCGGCCATCGGCTTGGCGGCTTTCCTGTACGACAACTACCTGCAGGGACGCAACAAGTTCAGCTTCCTCACGCAGAAGCGCGGCCGCGTGCTTGGCCTGTGGATCGAGCAGCTTGTTGCCGAAAGCGTCGGCAAGAACGGCCAGGGCATCCTGCCGAACATCGAAATCGACACGCTGCTGCTCAAGAAAGACCCGGGCGACCGCAGCGTCATCATGTACCAAACGAAGAACGACCTGTGGGACGAGCGCCACAACTTCGAGATGAGCCTGTCCTACATTGATCCCACCATCCCGCGCGCCGCGTTTAAGATCGAATCGGTGTACGAGTTGCCTGAGCACTTCATCATGTGGGAGTACGCCATCGCCATGTGCGGCTACCTCATGAAGGTGTGCCCGTTCGACCAGCCCGACGTGGCGTCGGCGAAGGCTTGCGTGCTCGACATTCTGCGCGACGGCCAGCCCGAGCCCGACTACGTGCAGGACTTCATCGACGACGTGCACATGGGCCAGGTCGAGGTGCGCCAGGCCCCGTGCTTCAAGGACTGCACCGACGTGCGCGCCTCGCTGCGCGCGCTGCTCGGCAGCATCCAGCCGGGCGATTTCTTCGCGCTGAACGCGTTTCTCCCGTTCACGGGCGAGGGCCGTCGCGAGGCGCTCGAGTCCATTCGCCACGGCGTTGCCGAGAAGTTCCACATGGTGTCGTGCCTGGAAGTCGGTCCGCGCTACCTGCATTCCACGGGCCAGCTGCAAAAGGGCGGCCCGAACTGCGGCGTGTTCCTCATCTTGTCCGCCGACGAGCTGAAGGACATTCCGCTGAAGGAAGAAGCCGAAAGCCTTGGCTCGCTGGCGAAGGCGCAGGCTTCGGGCGACTTGGTCACGCTTGCCGGTCGTGGTCGCCGCTGCGTGCACCTGCACCTGCCCGACAACTCCGGCGTTACGCTGCGTGCGCTGGCCGAAGTTGTGTGCGACATTCTGGAAGAGCTTCCGCAGGCGTAAAGGGTCGACGCGAAGGCGCGGCGCTATTGGCGCGCGAGGCTCGCTGCTGGATACGAAAAGGCGCGTCGACTTGGTCGATGCGCCTTTTGCTTTACGGTTTTGGCTCGAATGGGCAATTTTTGACAGCAGCGCGCGAAACTCGAGCGAAAAGGCGCTGTCGGAGAATCAGACGTCAATAAAGGGGTTGATTATGGTCGAGGCGCTCGACATTCAGGTGAAAGGCATCGTACAAGGGGTGGGCTTTCGGCCCTTCGTGTATCGCCTTGCGAAGAAATACCTGCTCAACGGCTGGGTTCTCAACGCCACGGAAGGTGTGTTCATCCATGCCGAAGGCGAGGCGAACCTGCTGGACAAGTTCGTCACCGAACTGCATATGAACCCCCCAAGCGCGGCGAAGGTCAAGGAAATCGACCTGAACGAAGTGCCGCTGCAAGGCTTCACCACGTTCGAGATTCGCTTCTCGGACGAGCACGCGGCGCAGCAGACCACGCTCGTATCGCCCGACCTTGCCACGTGCGACGACTGCCTGTCCGAGCTGTTCAACCCCAACGACCGCCGCTTCCGCTACCCGTTTATCAACTGCACGAACTGCGGCCCCCGCTTCACCATCATCGACTCGCTGCCCTACGATCGCCCTGCAACGTCCATGAAGGACTTCCCCATGTGCCCGCGCTGCGCCGCGGAATACGCCGACCCGCTCGACCGCCGTTTCCACGCGCAGCCCGATGCGTGCTGGGAATGCGGCCCGCACATCTCGTGGAGCGTAACGGGGGAGGCAAACCAGGAAATTACCTGGGGAAACACGCGCGAAGCATCCGATGCCATCTTCGCTGCGGCCGTGCGCATGCTGCTTGATGGCGGCATCGTTGCGGTGAAGGGGCTTGGAGGGTTCCATCTGGTATGCGATGCCACGAACCCCGAAGCGCTTGCGAAGTTGCGCCAGCGCAAGCGCCGCTGGGGCAAGGCGTTCGCCGTTATGGTAGCCAGCGCCGACGAGGCGCGCCGCGTGTGCCATGTGGACCAGGTGGAGCAGGGCGTGCTGGAGTCAACGAAGCGCCCCATCGTGCTGCTGCGCAAACGCCAGGAAGCGCATTTCGCCGCCGACCTTGCCGATAAGCTGCCCGAGCTGGGCGTCATGCTGCCGTGCACGCCCGTGCAACACCTTTTGCTGCACGATTTCACGCAGGCGCTGCAGGCGCAGCGCGGCGCTGATGCGCTGGCCATGCTCGTTATGACCTCGGGCAACCTGCACAACGAGCCTATCGTCACCGATGATGCCCAGGCGCGCCAGAAACTTGCCGGCATAGCCGATGCCGTGCTGGGCAACAACCGCGCCATTCTCTCGCGCTACGATGACTCGGTGGTGCGCGTCATCCAGGCAGGTGGCGAGCAGGCCATCCAGTTCGTGCGCCGCGCGCGCGGCTACGCGCCGCTGCCCCTGCCGTTGGAGTGCCCCGAAGCGCAGCCCAAGCAGGAAACGCTGCTGGCGGTAGGCCCCGAGCAGAAGGCCACGTTCGCGCTGGTGCGCGCCGCCGCGGCCGACGACCAGCAACCCGATGCGTTCGTGTCGCAGCACATCGGCGACGTGGAAAACGCGGAAACCTATGATGCGTGGCTTGAGGCGAAATCGCGTTACGAAAGCCTGTTCCAGGAGCGTCCCGCGCGCCTTGCGTGCGACAAGCACCCGGAGTACCTTACGAGCAAATGGGCCCGCGAACGGGCGCAACGGAGCAAACTGCCGCTTGTGGAAGTGCAGCACCACCATGCGCACGTCGTCTCGGTGCTGGGCGAGAACAACCTGTTCGGCCCTGTGTGCGGCATCGCGTTCGACGGCACGGGTTACGGCGCCGACGGCAACATCTGGGGCGGCGAGGTGCTGCTGGCCAACCAGCAAACCTACGAGCGCTTCGCGAACTTCGCCTACGTTCCCATGCCCGGCGGCGCGGCGGCCGTCCGCAACCCGCTGCGCATGGCGTATGGCGTGCTGCATGAGTTCGACCTGCTTGAACACGCGGGTGCGGCAGACGTGCTGGAGGCGCTGGGGGAGCAGGCCGACGTGTGCGCCCAAATGATCGAGCGCGGCCTGAACACACCGTACACCTCGTCGGTCGGCCGTCTGTTCGACGCTGCAAGCGCCATCCTGGGCATTTGCCCGCAGCCCACGTACGAAGGTCAGCCCGCCATCGAGCTTGAGGCCGCCATGGGCTTCGCGCCCGCCGAGCTGCCGATAACCGATGCCTACCATATAGATGTCGTGAAGAACACGGCCACGGAAACCAGCACGGCACTTGACACATCGGTGCTGCTGTTCGACGCCGCGCCCGCATTCGCCGCGCTGCTTGATGACAAGGCCGCGGGCGTTCCCGTGCCTGTCATGGCGCGCCGCTTCCACGATGCGTTCGTGCGCGCAGCTGTTATGGCTGCTCAGCTGGTCGAAAGTCTGTACGGCATCACCACGGTGGCGCTCTCGGGCGGCGTGTTCCTCAACCGCTACCTCATTGAGCATGCCGCAGAAGCGCTGCAAAACGCCGGCTTCACCGTGGCGCTCAATCGCGATCTGCCGCCCAGCGACGGCTGCATTTCCTATGGCCAGGCTGTGGTAGCATGGGCAGCGAATAAGACGAGCGAACCTGCCAGCGAATAACCGAAAACGACGCCGGCAGCGCAACAGAAAGAAAGAAGGCAACGCATGTGCCTAGCAATTCCCGCGCAGATCACGCAGCTTGACGGCGACGGCCTGGCAACCGTCGACATCCTTGGCGTGACGCGCAGCATTTCCCTCGACCTTACGCCGCAGGCAGGCGTCGGCGATTTCGTCCTGGTGCATGCCGGGTTCGCCATCGAGGTGGTGGACCCCGATTACGCACAGGAAACCATCGACCTCATCAGGGAATTCCCTGATCTTGCCGGCGACGAGCTGCCCGCTGAGGCCAAAGACGTCGCAGCCACCATGGCTGGCTAGTCAGCCGAAAAGCACCCGGGCTACGCAATCGAGGTGCGCAACAACGCCCTCGGCTGCGTAGCCTTCCTTGTTGTGTCCACAACGCTGCGCCGCCGCAGGGCGCTGCAGCGTCGTCCGTTCGCGGCGCACTGCCGCCGAAGTTGAAGGCTCCACATGACCGAACTCAACAACATTCACCATTCGCGCACCGTCGACGCACCCACCATGCAGCAGGAGCTGGCGGCGTTCAAAGACCCGAAGCTGGCGCGCGGTCTTATCGATTCCATCAGCAAGCTGACCCCGGCCGGCGGTGCCACGCTCATGGAGGTGTGCGGCACGCATACCGTGGCCATCGCGCGCAACGGCATCCGCAATCTCATGCCCGAAGGCGTGCGCCTGACGTCTGGCCCCGGCTGCCCCGTGTGCGTCACCTCGAATCGCGACATCGACACGGTTATCGCGCTTGCGCGCATCCCCGGCGTCACCATTGCCACGTTCGGCGACATGACGCGCGTGCCCGGCAGCACATCAAGCCTGCTCAAAGAGCAAGCGAACGGCCGCAGCGTCGAAATCTGCTACTCGCCGCTTGATGCGCTGACGTTGGCGAAGCAACGCCCCGACCAGCAAATCGTGTTTGTTGGCGTGGGCTTCGAAACCACCACGCCGCTGGTGGCCATGGCCATCAAGCGCGCCGCGGCTATGGGGCTGGAAAACTTCAGCGTATTCGCCGCTCACAAAAACATGCCCGGCGCGCTGGAAACGCTGGTGAACGACCCCAGCCTGAAAATCGACGCACTCATTTTGCCTGGTCACGTCAGCACCATTATCGGTACAAAGCCCTACGAGTTCCTGGCGAAGAAATACGGCATCCCCGGCGTTGTCACCGGTTTCGAACCTGTTGATGTGCTGCAGGGCATTGCCATGATCATGCGCCAGCTGCACGAAGGTCGCGCCGACATCGAGATTGCGTACGCGCGCGGCGTCATGCCGCAGGGCAACCCCGTTGCCATGGCCGCCATCGACGAGGTGTTCGAAACCTGCACGGCAACTTGGCGCGGCATGGGGGAGATTTCCGGCAGCGGCTACCGCATTCGCCCCGAATACGCCCAGTTCGACGCCGTGCGGCGCTTCAGCCCCAGCGTCGAGCCCACCATCGAGCCGAAGGGATGCCGCTGCGGCGATGTGCTGCGTGCCCGCATGGCGCCGAACGAGTGCCCGCTGTTCCGCAAGGTGTGCACGCCGGAAAACCCCGTCGGTCCCTGCATGGTCAGCAGCGAAGGCAGCTGCGCCGCCTACTTCCGCTATTACTAAGGCTCGAAAGCAGCGCAGTATCGAAACCATGGATCAGCAAGACAAAAGCCCGGTCGTGTGACCGGGCTTTTTGCAGCGACATTTCGGACCTGTATGAAAAAAATGCATAAAGCGGCAAAAAATTCGAATATTTTGCAATTGTGTATGAAAACAAGGGAAATCAGCGTATAACGGGTCGTTTCGCACCGCCTGCCGGGCAAAATCGCCCGTTCGGACCCAAAAATCAAAAAGCGCAACGCTCGGCTAGAAATTCAAAATTCATCGACTCAGCTTATGAAAATCGCATTTTTGATTGGTTGTGCAAATAATTTCATGTTTTTCGAAGTCGTACTTGACGAAGGAAATGCATGCGACTTTGATTCCATCCTGCGTTTACAGATGACAAATGGTACAAACGCGAAAAATATCCAATAATCGCGCCAAAACTGCATAACAAAGTATTTCGACTTTGTTACATACTTTTGTGCACCTGCATAATTTACTTGTGCAAAAATGTTCAATTTCCTGAATAAATCGCCTATTGCAGCCGCACAACGAAGGTGATATAACTGTCACGTCGGCAAAACCGGAACATGCGAAACGAAACGAACTTAAAGGGTTGCCAAGTGATTTTTCCCTCTCAGTGAATTTCACATCAAATGGCCGGAAGAGCCTAAAGGTACACAATAGGTAGTGTGCATCGTCGAAGGTGTAGGAAGCACCTTCAAAGAAAGGAGACAGTCATGGCGAAGATTGTCAACTCTTGGAACGACTGGGATCCGTTGAAGCGCGTCATCGTTGGCCGC
>NZ_CDRSTZ010000034.1:0-22138 GCF_977052095.1 Senegalimassilia sp. | reverse complement strand
CGTGCGACAAACTGAAGGGAAACCTGTGCGCCATCGCGGCGATGGTGCTCGACTGCCCGGCCGACGAGCTGGCGTTCGAAGACGGGCGCGTGGTGCGGCAGGCCACGGGGCAAGCTGTGGAGCTTGCCGCCATCGCGCAGAGGAGCCAGTCGTTCTGCGACATCCCCGCCGAGGCCACCGCGTCGCACACGTCCCCGGTGTCGCCGCCGCCGTTCATGGTGGGCATGGTTGAGATCGAGCTTGACCGCGAAACCGGCGTCGTCGAGGTGCTCGACTACGTCAGCGTGGTCGACTGCGGCCTGCCCATCAACCCGGCGCTGGCGCGCATCCAGGCCGAAGGCGGCATCGTGCAAGGCATCGGCCACACGCTGCTCGAGGACGTCACGCGCACGAAAGCCGGCGCCATGCGCGAGTCGAGCTTCTTCACGTACCGCCTGCCCACGCGCCTCGACGTGGGGCGCATCCGCGTGGAATTCGAGCAATCGTGCGAGCCGACGGGCCCGTTCGGCGCGAAGTCCATCGGCGAGATCGTCATCAACACGCCGGCGCCCGCGCTTGCGCAGGCCATCTACCGCGCCACGGGCGTGTGGCACCGCGAGCTGCCCATCCTGCCCGAGCACATTTTGCTGGCGAAGGCGGGGCAGTAGGCATTCTTTGCGATCTGTTGCAGATTCGGCCGGGGGTGACGGCCATCATCGGCGGGGGCGGCAAGTCCACGCTGTTGCGTGCGCTGGCCGACGCGCTGGCGCCGCACGCGCGCGTGTTGGTGGCCACCAGCACGAAGATGTACGTGCCCGATTGGTGCCCCGTGGTGCGGGATGCGTCGCTTGCGGCCGTTGAACGTGCGTTTGCGGAAAGCCCCGTCGTGTGCGCGGGCTTATTGTGCGAGCTGCCGGGCAAGCTTGCGGCCCCGGGGCTGGCGTGGGAGGCGCTTGCGGGTGCGGCCGATTACGTGCTGGTGGAGGCCGATGGGTCGCGCCACCTGCCGCTGAAGGCGCACGCGGCCCACGAGCCGGTGGTGCCGGCGTGTGCGAGCCGGGTGGTGTGCGTTGCGGGTATCGACGGTGTGGGCGAGCCGGTGTCGCAGGCGTGCCATCGGCCGCAGCTGTTCGCGCAGCTGGCGGGCGTGCCGGTTGAGGCGCCCGTGACGCCCGAGGCGCTGGCCGCGGTGCTGAGCGCAGAAGGCGTGCACGACATTCTGTATATCAACAAGGTCGAAAGCGCCGAGGCGCGGCAGCTGGCGCGGCGCGTGACGCAGCTTGTGGCCACGCCTGTGGTGGCGGGAAGCTTGCGAAGGGGTGAGTTTGCGTGCTTGCGGTGATCAGGGGCGCGGGTGACATTGCCAGCGCCATCGCGTTGCGTCTGCACCGCTGCGGCATGCGCGTGGTCATGACCGAGATCGCGCAGCCCTTGACGGTGCGCCGCACCGTGGCGTTCAGCGAGGCCGTGCGGCTGGGCGAGGCCCAGGTCGAAGGCGTGCGCGCTGTGCGCGTTGCTAATGCCGGCGAAGCGGCAGCCGTACTGGCAGCTGGGCAGGACGTTTCCGTGCTGGTCGACCCTGCGTGCACATGCGCGCGCGAGCTTGCGCCCGACGTGGTGGTGGACGCCATTCTGGCGAAGCGCAACGTGGGCACGCGTTGCGACATGGCGCCTGTTGTGGTGGGCGTGGGGCCGGGTTTCACGGCTGGCATCGATTGCCATGCGGTGGTGGAAACCATGCGCGGGCACACGCTTGGCCGTGTGTATTACGAAGGGTCCGCCCTTGCGAACACGGCTGTTCCCGGGCTTATCGGCGGCTTTGCCGGCGAGCGCGTTTTGCGTGCTCCGTGCGATGGCGTGTTTTGCGGGGCGTGCGCCATTGGCGACCACGTGGAGCAGGGGCAGGCGGTGGCCTTCGTGGACGGCCAGCCGGTTGTGGCCATGCTAACGGGCGTGCTACGCGGCCTTGTTGCCGCCGGCGTGCCGGTTTCGCGCGGTCTGAAGTGTGGAGACGTTGATCCGCGCGACGATGCCAGCTATTGCGCGCTGGTTTCCGACAAGGGACTGGCCGTGGCGGGTGGCGTGCTGGAAGCGATTTTGCACGTAAGCGGCGCACTGTCAGGCGGCGAAAGGCGGGAAGGTTGAGCATGCGAGAAATCGCGGAATGCATGGCGGCCGCGTTGGCCGACGGGCGCGATGTGGTGCTGGTTACCATTGCTGGCGGCAAGGGCTCGGCGCCGCGGCATGCGGGCTCGCAGATGCTGGTGGATGCGGAAGGGCTTGCGTGCGGCACCATCGGCGGCGGTGCGCTGGAGGCCCACGCGATTGCCCAGGCGCGCGCGTTGCTGGGCAGCGGACACGGCCGCTTCGAACAGCTTGATCTTGTGGCTGACTTGGGTATGGCGTGCGGCGGGAGTGCAAGCTTGCTGTACGCGGCCGTGCGCGGCGGCGATGCGCGCTGGGCGCAGCTAGCTGCCGCCATCATTCGCTGTTTGGACGAGCGCATGCCGGCAACTTTGCTGCTGCGCTGCCCCGAAGGCCAGCAGCTGTTCGAAGCTGCGGCGGCGCTGGTTGACGGCGATGGCAAGGTGCTTGCGGGAGATTGCGGTGCGGTGCTGGCCGATGCGACTGAAATTACTGGTGCTGGTGGATTTGCCAGTTTGGGCAACGGTTCTGATGCCGTAGATAACGACGGCGCAGCCGGCCGGGCTGCGGTTTGTGATGCGACGCCGTTGCATTCTGCGGGCGCCGCGGCCTCGCGCTTCGATGGAGCTTGGCTTGCTCTTCCGCTTGAAATGCCTGTGCGTGCCGTGGTCTTCGGCGGGGGCCACGTGGGGCGCGCCACCGTGGCGGCGCTTGCGCGCGTGGGGTTCGCCTGCACGCTGTTCGACAGCCGCCCGGAGTTTGCTTGCCCGGAGGATTTCCCCGACGCCCGCGAAGTGCTGTGCGGCGATTTCGACAACATCGCCGCGTCCATATCGCTTGACGAGCGCGATTTCATTCTCATCATGACGCCTGGTCACAACTCTGATTTCGCCGTGCTTGAACAGGTGCTTCGTCAGCCGCACGCCTACGTGGGCCTTATCGGCTCGCGCCGCAAGATCGCCGCCGCGCGCCAGCAGATGCTTGCGGCGGGCATCCCGCAGGCAGACATCGACGCCGTGCACATGCCCATCGGCCTCGCCATCGACGCGGAAACCCCCGAAGAAATCGCTATCAGCATTACCGCCGAATGCATCCAAGCCCGAGCAGCGTTGCGCCGGTAAAATCTGACATAAGCTGACAAGGGGACAGGCCGTTTGCCAGGTTGAATGCGAAAGGCCTTGCGGTTCGATGGGAACTGCGAGGCCTTCGTTATTGCGGTTGCCTTGCGGGCGGTTTCCTTACAGGCAAGCCCCTGGCCGTGGTTGCAATCGGTGAACGCGCCCAGCCGGTGCTTGATCTGGTGCGCCCGGAAGTCGGTGATGCGGCCGAGGTGCTCGCGCGCCAGCGTTGCGCCTTCCTGGGTCTTGACGCACGTGGGGTTCGACATGATGCCGCCCAAAGTCCACGACGGTTTTGCCGGCCGCTTCCAGCTGGCCGCGCACCTGGTCGTACAGGCCGCTGCGCTTGATGGAGCCGCCGCCGAACGCCAGCATCACCACGTCGCCCATGCGGGTAATCTCGGCGTCAAGTGCCTACGCGGTCATGCCCTCGCCGAAGTGGACGCGGGGGGGGGTACGAGTAATCGAACGGAATCATATGCATCTCCTTGCGATGTTTTCTGTGGTTGCGCGGGCCGCCTGCGGCGGCTTGGCGCTGAGGGCCCGCAGCCGCGATTCGCGGTGCGCCGATCCCTTGCTTGTGGCCTTAGCGTAGCAACCGGTAGTAACAACCGGTCAAGCGTCAGAGCAAGCGAATTCACCAGCATCACGTTTTTTCTACTACCCACATCTGCTAATCGGTCCCCTACTTTGTAGGCGCGAGCGAAAGCTCCTGCCCAAATAGCAAGCGCCGAAGACGCGCCACCAATTTCCTTCTCCCAGAAAGCAGCATCGCGCAACCGCGTGCGTGGGCTGTCGGTGTCTTTTCCGCTTCGGCGCATTTCGCAATCTCGCAATGGGGTATCGTGCTTGTCGGTCAATGGTAGAAATAACTAATCGAACGGCAATGCAGGGGATTGTGGAAGGCGAAGGGGATGGCTGTGGCGAAGGATTTAAAAAACGGGCGCTCGTGGCCGCGGGGCGCTGCGATTGCGCTTGTCGCGGTGATCGTGTTGTGCACGGTCGGCTTCGGCGTTTACGTAAGCGACTACTATCACGCGGGCTCGGACGCGCAGTCGCTTGTTGCTGCCGGCGAAGATTCCGCGGGTGCGCGCATTGTCGACAATGGCTCATCCATCGCGGTGGGCGATCCCGCTTCCGAATACGGCGTGGTGCTGTACCCGGGCGCGAAGGTGGCCGCGCAGGCTTACGTGCCGCTGGCGTGTCAGCTTGCCGACCGCGGCGTGTACTGCGTTATCGCGAACATGCCGTTTAACCTGGCGTTTTTCGGCATTGATTCCGCGAATGCGCTTATGGCCGCCGCTCCGCAGGTTCAGCATTGGTGGCTTGCGGGCCATTCGCTTGGCGGCGCGATGGGCGCACAGTACGCTGCCGGCAATGCCGACAAGCTCGAAGGCGTCGCTTTCCTGGGCGCTTATGCCGCCAGCGATTTGTCGACCACGAACCTCAAAGCGCTGGTGATATACGGCGATGCCGATGGCGTGCTCAATCGCGGTAAGCTGGCTACGAACGAGACGAATCTTCCCGCGGGCGCGCAAACGCTTGTCATCGAGGGCGGCAACCACGCCGGTTTCGCCGACTATGGCCCGCAAGCAGGCGACGGCGAAGCAAGCATTTCGCCAACCCAACAACAATCCCAAACCGCCGCAGCCATCGCAAACGCCATGCGGGCATAAGTGGCATTGAGTATCGGACAGACAGCTAACAACGTGCGCTTCCTGGAATGGTGTGTTGCTACTGCATGAAGTCTAACTCGTTATGGGACCGGAGTTGGGTAGGGCATTGCCGCTTAGGATGAAACCGATGTCTTGGTCGGCGGCCTGCGGGGCAAGCGCGCCGTTGTAGCTGACGGAGTCTAGCGTCAGCTCGGCGCCGTCGATGGAAACGGTTGCGTTCCAGGAATCGCTGATGGTAACGGCCCCGCTTAGCGGAAGCCGCACGTTCCGGCTGGTCACGGCGCTATCGCCTTTATTCGTGACGGTAATCACGTAGCGGAAGAACTTCTGGTCGCCGGCTTCCCACCGGTCGGCCACTGTTGCGGTCCAGTCGAACGTGCCGGTGCTGCTGTGCAGCGCGCCGCCGGCCGCGGCAGAACCCGAATCGTTTGCGGAAGCGGCCGACCCCGCCGTCGTGTTTGCCGTGCCAGCTGCCGCGCCTGTTGCGCTTGCGGCGCTTTCGCCTTCGCTATGAAGCACGTCCCACAGCCAGGTGCCTTCTTCGGACAGGTCGTCGGCGGTGAAGCCCGACGTTTTGCCGCACGTGCTTTTGAACAGCGCCGACGCCTCGTCTTTGTTCGACAGGTTCCAGCAGGCGTGGCTGATGCCCAAATCGTTCATGGTTGCTACCCAGGCATCGGCCGATGTGCGGTCGATGGTGCCGTTGCCGCTGGCGTCGCAAATGCCGAATTCGCTGACGAACACGGGAAGCCCGGCGCGCACCGCCGCTGCCATGCGGTCGCGCACCAGGCTGTACAGCTCGTCGCGGTTGCCGCCTTCGCACCAGCCGCCGTTTTCGGCGGTGTATAGAGCCAGGCGCACCACGTTCGCGTCCCAATCGCGGCGCAGCTCGGTGAAGAAGGCGGGGTTGACGTAGCCCGGGTACCACGCAAGGCTGCGCGTGGACACCACGCGCAGCTGTACGGGGTCGCCGGCCTGGTCGCACAGCTGCGTGCCCACCACCTGCAGCGCTCCGGCGCTCGACGGCTTGGCAACGCCGCTTGCGGCTGGGGAGGGCGCTTCGTCCTCGGCGCCGTCGCCCTCGACAGGCGCGGCCTGCTGCGCGACCGTTTCCGGTTGCGCAGCAGGTTCGGCCGCCGGCTGTGCGCACCCGGCCAAACATCCGGCAGCAACAAGCGCCACCGCCACCAGCGCGGCGCGAACAACATCCCAAGAGTGGCTTCTCATCAGCAAATTCATGCGCAACCTCCCGTTTCCCTTCCCGCCCTCATAGCGTGCAGACGGATGGGGTGTCGATGCGGACTGGCTTGTTAGGAGGTTTTTGGACGTTTCCACGTTCGCTTTGGCAAGAACTCCCTTGTTCTGTATCTTGTCGGCAACTTCGGTCGTTGTTTGGCAATAATCCGATGTTTCTGTAGCCCGATCTTTCAAAGTCATCGCCAGGGTAATCGAAACCTGAAAGTGGGACAAAGGGACAGTCCCTTTGTCCCACCTTCGGGCGGCGGCCTTTCTGCGCTCGCTTCGTTCGCCCCGATCTTCGGCTGCGTCCGCCCGGCCCTTCGCCGCCTGCCCGCTTTATCGAAAAGCCGCTGCAAGGCTATCTTGACGGGCGCCTGCGGCTGCGGCGGGCGCCGTCTTGCGCTTTGGCGTCGCGGCAAGAAAAGCGGATTCCTGTAGCTTTCGGCCCGAGAAGCGGACCTCGCGGCAAGAATCCGGGATTCCTGTAGCGCCGAAGGGGCCTAAGCGGTGCAGGAACCCCGGATTCTTGCCAATTCCAGGCTTCCAAGGGGATTTGGCGCTACAGGAATCCGGAAATCTTGCCAAGACGAAGGCCGCGGGGCTCCCGCCATGCAGGAATCCGGAAATCTTGCCAAAGCCGCGCGCAGGCCGGGGTCGTATGTCGCCGCTTCGCCGTATAATCGCAGGCATGGATACTATCGCAATCATAGGAGGCGGCGCGGCGGGCCTTATGGCCGCCGTCGAGGCCGCGCTGACGCTGCGTGCCGCGGGTGCACGCGGCAACGTTGTCGTATACGAGGCCGATGCCGAGCGCGTCGGCCGCTCCATTTTGGCAACCGGCAACGGCCGCTGCAACATTTCGAACGCGGAAATCAGCGCCGACGTGTACCGCAACGCCGAGTTCGTCGGCCAGACGCTCATGGCGCTGCAGGGCTGCTACGTCAGCGAACGCGGCGGGGCCACCATCAAAGCAACCACGGCGAATCCCGTACTCGAACGCTTCGCCGACCTGGGTCTTTGTGTGCGCGAAGAGTCCGAAGGCCGTTTATACCCGCAAGCGAACAAGGCCACCAGCGTGCTCGACGTGCTGCGCGCCGGCGCCGATGCGCTCGGCGTGTGCGTCCAGGTCGGCAAGCGCGCCGAGCGCGTGGACGCGCCGCGCGACGGACGCGGCTGCTACAACATTCGTTTCTCCGATCGTTCCGTGGGGCATGCCGCGGCGGTCATCGTGGCCGTGGGCGGCCGTGCGGCGGCAAGCATGCAGCTGCCCGAGCCGCTGGTTTGCCAACCGTTGCGTCCCGTGCTTGGGCCCCTGCGCGTAACGAAAGCGGACGCCAAGCTCACGCGCCAACTCAACAACATCCGCGTGCGCGGCGCCATCGCGCTTGTGCGCGGTGGGGGGCAAGTCGCCCGCGAACGCGGCGAGGTGATGTTCCGCGACTACGGTGTCTCGGGCGTGGCGGTGTTCAACCTCTCGCGCCTGGCGCGCCCCGGCGACACGCTGGCCGTCGATTTTCTTTCCGATATCCCGCCGCAGCAGATGGAGCACTTCCTTCTGGCGCGCCGCAAGCGCATGCAGCGCTGCCTTGGCGCGGCGCCCACGTGCGAGCGGTTCCTCAGCGGCCTGCTGCTGCCGGCCGTTGCCGGCGTGCTGCTGCGACGCGCGGGCCTTGCGCCTGCGGCCGAGTTTGCGAAAACCGATGCCGCGAACCTAGCGACGGCGCTTAAGGGGTTTGCCCTCACGGTTGAAGGCATCGGCGACGAGCGCCAGTGCCAGGTTCGCCGCGGCGGCTTTCCCGTTGGTGCGTTCAACCCCGAAACGTGCGAATCCAAGGCGCACCCGGGCCTGTTCGTTGTGGGCGAAGCGCTTGACGTCGACGCCCCGTGTGGCGGTTACAACCTGCATTGGGCCTGGTCAAGCGGTATGCTAGCCGGTCATGCCGCCGCGCAGCGTGCCCACTGCAGTCAAAACACCGGTGGCAACGGCCGCCGCGCCCGATAATCCGGAGGAACCCATGCTCGAGATCTCAAACCTCGCCTTGCCGCTTGACGCCGGGCTCGAAGGCCCGCAAGCCGAAAAGCTCGTGCGCCGCGCCGCTGCCCGCGCGCTCAACGTCCCGCCGCGCGACATTGCGGAAATCCGCCTGCTCAAGCGCAGCGTCGACGCGCGCAAGAAGCACGATGTGCACTTCGTGGCCACCCTCGGCGTGACGTTAGCCACCGGCGCGCAAGCCGAAGCCGCGGCAATCGAAGCGGCCGCCGCTCGCAAAGGCGCGCCCAACGTGAAGGCGCACCAGCCCTACCAGCCACTGCAGGTTCCGCAAGCTGCAACCGCGTCGCGTGTCGCTGCCGAACCGCGTCCCATCGTGGTGGGCACGGGCCCCGCGGGCCTGTTCTGCGCGCTGTACCTGGCGCGCGCTGGCCTGCGCCCGCTTGTCGTCGAGCGCGGCGCTGCGGTCGACGATCGCCTGGCCGCTGTCGAAGCATTCAACGCCGGCGGCGAACTCAACCCGTACACGAACATCCAGTTCGGCGAAGGCGGCGCGGGCACGTTCTCGGACGGCAAACTCACTACGAACATCAAAAGCCCCTGGTCGCGCCACGTGCTGCACCTGTTCGTCGAAGCCGGCGCCCCCGAGGAAATCCTCTGGCAAGCTAAGCCCCACATCGGCACCGACCTGCTTGTCAACGTCGTGCGCACCATGCGCGACCAGATCGCTGACGCTGGCGGCCAGGTGCGGTTCGAAACTCAACTGACGGGCTTGCGGTTCGAAAACGGCGAACTTGCCGCCGCCGAGCTCACCGACGTTGCAGCCGGCACCGTCGAGCGCATCCCCGCGCGCCGCATCGTCCTTGCCTGCGGCCATTCGGCCCGCGACACGTTCGAGCTCATCCGCGACGCCGGCGTGCATATGGAGCAAAAACCGTTCTCGGTCGGCGTGCGCATCGAGCATCCGCAGCAGCTCATCAACCGCGCGCAGTATGGCAAAGCTGCCGACCATCCCGCCCTCGGCGCGGCCGATTACAAGCTGTCGGTGCACCTGCGCTCGAAGGCGAAGAAGGCGCAACAAGCCGCTGACCAGCAGGGTCGCGGCGTGTACACGTTCTGCATGTGCCCGGGCGGGGAAGTGGTCTGCGCGGCCAGCGAGCCGGGCGGCGTCGTGGTCAACGGCATGAGCCGCTTCGCGCGCGACGGGCGCAACGCCAACAGCGCGCTTCTGGTGGGCGTCGGCCCCGAAGATTTCGAAAGCGCCGATCCGCTTGCAGGCGTGCAACTGCAGCGAAACATGGAACGCGCAGCATACGAGGCTGCCATCGCCGCAGGTGGGAAGCCCTATCAGGCTCCGGCGCAAACCGTGGGTGATTTCCTTGCGCACGCTGCGGGAAACACCAGCAAAAACGTGCGCCCCACCTACGCCCGCGGCGTAGCCTGGTGCGACCTGCGCAGCGCGCTTCCGCCGTTTGTGGCCGACGCCATGGCCGAAGCGCTGCCGCTGCTCGACCGACGCCTGCACGGCTTCGCCGATCCGCAAGCGGTCATGACGGGCGTGGAAACCCGCAGCTCAAGCCCCGTACGCATCGTGCGCGGGAAAAACCTGCAAGCGCAGCTGGCCGCCGAAGCCCCCAATCCCGATGCGCAAAACGCCCCTGAACCCGAAACCGGCCTCTACCCCTGCGGCGAAGGCGCCGGCTACGCCGGCGGCATCATGTCCGCCGCCTGCGACGGCTTGCGCGTGGCCGCCGCCCTCGTTGACCAAGTCATGCAGCCCGGCCAAAAGCCCATGTCATCGCAAGAATCGTAGAGTCAAGCGCAAACGAACGCACCATGTAGGGCGAGTAAAAGCGCGGCCTCTCATAAACGGGGCGAAGGGCAGCCAGTCGTCCTGGCCCTTCGTCTCTTTTTCTGCGCGCGTGTGGTAAAATAACGTGTTTGTAAATTGGCATAGATGGTTGCGCCGGGCACGGCGCGGGCGCGCGGAAAATTCCGGACGCTTGGGGGAATGCGGGTGCGAATCCCGCGCTCTACCAGGAACCGTATACGCTGATGAACGGGCTGGGGAATCGGTCGCTCGCGAACGCTGCACGGGTGCTGTTTCTCGGCAAGCACCGCCGCAGGTATGCGGGCCGTTCAAACGAAGCAAAGTCGGAATGCCCATCCATCGCGGGAAAGCCCTGGAAGCGAGGTACCGATGAACATCGGCACGTTGTTCTCGCGCGTAGTGCGCGGCGAGCAAGCCTGCAACGAAGCAGGCAAGGCTGCCCTGCCACCTGGCAAGGCGAATCATGAAATTCCAACAATGAAATCACCTGGTCAGCGCGCGCTTTCTGTGTTCTTGGCAGTAACGCTTGCTGTTTCCATGACGCCTTCTACCGCCTTGGCAGATGCCCAGGCGGCCGCCGGCGCGCATGCTGAGCAGGCGCTTTCGGAGGCGCAGCAACCAGGTAACGCTGCCGCCGACGCTGCCGCAAGCGACGCGGCAAGCGGCGCTGCCAGCAAGCAGGCCGCCTCAAGCCAGCAGTCTGGCTCGCAGCAACATGAAACCGAGCAGGCGCAACAGTCCGCCGCAAGCAAGGAAAGCGACGAATCGGCTTCCGCAGCTGCCCCCGTGGCGCAAGCTTCGCCGCAATCCGCCGAAGCGCCTGGCGCCACCGACAACGCCTCTGTGCCTGCCGTCCAGTCCGACGTTACGCTGACCTCGTCTGCGAAGGTCTACATCCAGGACAAAAAGGACAAGGACAGCACTTGGTCGAACAAATACGGTTCGCTCTCCGCGGGCGACGTGCTGTGGGCCAACATGTACGACGACGTGGAAACCACCGACTACTGGGGCGACCTTGACACCGAGACGAAATCCATCGCCAATCCCGGTACGTGGACGTACACGTGGCTGGCCGGCACGGAAAAATCCAGCTCAATCGATTCCTACACTGAAGAAGTCGGCCACGAGCAAAGCCTCACCGTCACGTCCGACATGGCGGGTAAGTACTTCATCTGCAAGGTCACCGCTAACGGCAAAGACTACTACGGTCCGGCGAAAAGCTATGGCGAAGGCGTCAACGCGAACTACATTCCCGGCCCGGTCTTGGCGGCCGGCCAGGCAAGCTTGTACAACGTCAAGCTAAGCAATTCCACTCCGTCGGTCGGTGACGCGCTCACCGCTACGGCCTACACCGACTACTCCACGTCGGCCTCTGCCGACATTAACGTAACTTTCACCTGGTATTCCTCGAGCTCCTCCTCCGGAACCTGGACCAAAATCGAAGGCGAAACAGGCGCCACGCTCACGCTGACCGATGCGCTGCAGGGCAAGTACATCAAGGTTGTCGCCAGCGCCGGCGTCAACGACGTCGAGGCGAAAACTTCCGAAGCCGTCATGGCCGCTGGCGCCGTCAAGCTTGCCGGTGTTAAGCTGACGGCTTCTAGCAAGGAAGTCGGCGCCACGCTGACCGCGGCGGCATACGCCGGTTCTTCTTACAGCCCCACCTATGTAGACAACTCCAAGGTCACCTACACCTGGAAGTACTATAAGGGCTCGTCGGCGCCCAACTCCTCCACCACGTGGACGGACATTCCCGGCGTCGTCGGTCCCATGTTCACGGTGACCGACGACTACGTCGGCTGCTACATCACCGTGTCGGCCAAGGCCGGCGCGAATACCGTTACTTTCGGCAGTTACCCCGACTACGGCATCGGCCCGTTCAAGCTTGCCGGCGCGGTCGACATCTACTCCGCAGTGCTTGCCGATGCCGAAAGCGGCTCGACAGGCTACATATACACGGCTGACCAGACGGTTCGTGCCCTAGCAAGGGAACAGGGTGCCGCTAGCGGCGTCTACATTGACTCCGAAAAGCTCACCTATCAATGGCAGGTGAGCGATTCTAAGAACGGCACGTATACCAACATCGAGGGTGCAACCAACCAGGTGCTTCCGCTTTCCGCTTACGAGGGCAATTTCGTCAAGTGCGTCATCACGGCGAAAGTTGGCGGCAGCACTTACCCTACCAAGCCAACTAACAAAATCGCTGCACCCGGCTCGGTCAACGTCAGCAGCGTCAAGCTCAGCGCGTCCGGCAAAGTCAACGTGGGCGACACCATTACTGCCACGGCTACCGCTTCGGGCACCGATGTATCCGACAGCGATCGCGTGACCTGGCAGTGGTACTGGGGTGAGTCCGGCACTACCTGCACGAACAGGATCGAAGGCGCAACATCGCGCAGCTTCACCGTCACCAATGTCTACGAGGGCAAGTACCTCGTCGCGGCTGCCGACGGCGGCTTCGGCGATTGCACGTCTTCGTACGTCGGTCCCGCGGTGCAGCCTGGCTCCGTTACCTTATATAAGGTAGAGGTCACCGGCTCGGCCAAGGTTGGCGCCACGCTGACCGCTACCGCGTACAAAAGCAGTTACGCGCAGGTCACCTCGACCGACCGCGTCAGCTACCAGTGGCAGTACGCCGACACCAAAACCACCGCGGATTCCGCGTTTAAAGACATCGCGGGCGCTACGGGCGCAACGTACCAGGTCACCGACAGCATGGTGGGCAAGTACCTGCGCGTCAAGGCCATAAGCGACGGCACTGCGGTCAGCACGCAGAAGCCGGGCTCCTACGGCTCGGGCACCACGGCCGTCGACCCGCTCGGCCCGGTCACCATCGCCGGCCAGTACACGCTCTCCGCCGTCGAGCTGCAGAACGCTTACTCGGCTTTGCTGCAGGTAGGTGCAACCATCGCCCCGCAAGCCAAGGTTGCCAGCGGCTATTACGACAAGGATGCCCCGGAGGACGCCAAGCTCACCTACACCTGGTACGCCAAGGGCGAAGGCGATGCTGATTGGCAGCAGGTGACCGAAGGGGTTGCGGCCAACGGCTCGCTCACCATCGGGGAAGCGCTCGTCGGTAAGTCGCTCAAGGTCACGGCGTACTCGCTCGACAACACCGTCGAGTGGGCGTCGGGCACCACGGTTGCCCCGGCCGGCCAGTACAACCTGCTGCGCGTGACCACCACGCCGCAGTCCATCAGCTCCTCCACGCACGTCATCGCTGGCGACATCGTCACTGCGCAGGCGCAAGCCGTCCGTGCCGACGGTAATTCCTACACGGGCATCACCGTTTCCGACGGCGTGACGTTCACCTGGTATGTCGCCGATTCCGCCGATGGCGTGTTTTCGCAGCTTGAAGGCGTGTCGGGTGCAAGCGTCTCCGTTCCCGACGCCGCCGCGGGCAAGTACCTCAAGGTAGTTGCCGAAAGCGGTTCCTCGCGCGTGGAAACCGTGTTCGCCAACCCGGTTATCGACCGCACTTCGCTTGAGGCCTTGGCGCAGAAACTCTCTGCTGCCAACTTCAAGCCCACGCCTGTCTACGGCGAAGATACGAACATCAACGACGTGCTGTCCGCCAAAATCGCCGAACTCGGCTTCGAAGGTGTTTCCGTCAAGGTCAAGTCGGCAAGCTTCACCGCTTCTAACGACAAGGCCGCGGTCGGCATCTCCGCCGATGAGGACACCAACGGCAACATCACGTACTTCTACATGGACCCGAACGACTACTCGGGTTACACCTTCGACAGCCTGCGTTCGGCCAGCGTTTCCTTCGTGCTTTCGAAGGACGGCCAGTCCATCGACTACAAGCCCGGCAACATCACCGTGCCGTGGAACGAGGACATGCTTGAGCAGCTGCTTGATAACGCTGCGCAGGATCTGGCTATTGGATTTGCGTCGGACGATACGGCCGATTCCGTTACGGGTAACCTTTCGTTGCCGTACCAAGCTGGCTCGAACAGCAAATTCGAGGTTACGTGGGAATCGAATAGCAATCAGGTCGATATTTCCGGCTACGGTTGGAGCAACTACAGCGGCAAGGTGGTGCGCACTGCATCCGATCGCGCCGTCATGCTTACTGCCACGGTCAAACTCATGCCGAACGTTGGCGGCAGCGGCAACGGTGCCGAGGCGACGGGATCGCACGCCTTCACCATCACGGTCAAGGGCGACCCCCAGAAGGTGGCCGCCGAAAAGGCCGCGCTGCAAGCCAAGGTTGACGCCGGTTTCATATACGACAAGGTAAAGAACTACGGCACCGATACCGTTGCCAACAAGGATGGCCTTACGTCCGACCTGCAGATGCCGACTACGCGCAACCTCGACATCGACGGCAAGTACTATGAGGTGAAGTACGCGGCCAGCACCGACGACGTGACGTTCAACGGCTACAAGGGCACGGTGTATCAACCGCAGCCCGGCGAGCAGCCCGCGAATACGAAAATCACGCTGACCGTCACCGACAAGTCCAACCCCGAGATCACGGCCTCGAAAACGCTCGACTACGCGGTGCCCCCGCTTTCGCAGGCCGAGCTTGACGCCGAGCTGGCGCTCATGGAGCAGGCGAAGACCGGCTATGCCCAGGCTATCCTGAACGGCCAGGACGCATCGAAGGTCACCTCCGACATGCATGCGTTCCAGAAGGCTTACCTCAACGCTGACGGCAACCTTGCTTGGAGCTACGACCGCGCCACCACGGATGCTGCGGGCTTGGGCATCGTGCCGGTGGAGCTGCCGGGCTACGATTCCATGTCGGGCAACGATTGGCGCCTGTTCAAATCCAGCAACAGCGCCGTTATCGCCTCCGAAAACCTGCTGGTCAAACAGCCGGAATACAACACGAAGGTAACCATCACCTCCTCGCTTTCCAGCGAGAAGTTCGGCCGCTACGCCCAGCGCTATCCCGACAACGCAACATATGCAAAGCTGGCGAACCAGCAGGTTGAGGCGACGGTCACCGTAATCGGCACCAGCGGCATCGTCAGCCCCATCGTCAATGCCACGTGCTCGGTTATCGGCGTTGACGCGCAGGGCAACCAACAGACGTGGGCGGCTGCGCAGCCCTTCGAGCTGGCAAACGGCTCCACTGCGGCCGACATGACCATCAAGCTGTTCAATCAGGTCGGTCTTGTTGCCGACTACGAACCGAACACGACGTACGGCTTCTACCTGAAGAGTATTACGTCGCCGTTCGATAGCAGCCTGACGCTCGGTTACGACGCGACCACATACAAATATTGGCAACTGTTCGTGAACGGCAAGGCCGCATCTGCCGGCGCAAGCGGCATCCAGCTTGAAGAGGGCGACTCCGTCATCTGGTGCTACTCCGCGTACGGCGACCCGGCACCCTCCGACAAGCTGTCCGTGTCCTTCCAGGTGGTGGGCCAGGACGCCGATGGCGCTCAGCAAATGTGGGCGGCCCCGCAAACCGCCAGCATGCCGGAAGGCTCCACCGCGGCCGACCTGTCGGAGCTGATGTTTGCTCAGGCGGGCATCAAGGCTGACACGGGTACGGGCTCGTACGGCTGGTACCTCAATTCGCTGACGTCTCCGTTTGAAGGCGGTCCCACGCTCAGCTCCGAGCAAGTTGATGCAAGCACGTGGAAGTACTGGCAGTTCTTCATCAACGGCCAACTTGCCAACGTCATGGCTGGCAACTACACGCTGCAAGCGGGCGACACCGTGACGTGGGCTTACGGTGCCGACGGTGTGATGCCGGGCCAAGTCTCGGTGGCTATGCAGGTCATCGGCCAGGACGCGAACGGCAAAGCCGAGCGCTGGGCCGATGAGTCTCGCCACGTGTACCTTGAGGGCACGAAGCTTTCAGAGATAGTCGATCGGTATTTGACCGACTGCGGCCTTGACCCCCGGTTGGTCGCGTATGGGAATTACTGGCTTCTGAGGTCACTGAAGTCGCCGTTTGATGCCAATCGTGTGCTGCAGGGCGACTGGTACATTTTCGTCAACGGTAAGGCTCTCGATACCTTCGGTAACGATTGGGATTATGCGCTTAAGTCGGGCGATAGCGTCGCGTTCGTTTTTGGGACCGATGAGCTTCCCAACCTCGACGAAGTCGTAATCGATCCCTCCGCCGAACGTCCGAACTGGAAGGCCGATTGGGCTGGCGATACGTCGCGCCCGACCAGCGCGGCTACGCCCACCGACTTCCTCAAGAATTCGTGGACCTTTAACTGGAAGCAATATGGCACGAATCTGTACAGCAACGCTAGCGAGCCGATCATCGTCAACGGCTACATATACCTGGCCGTTGACAAGCAGCTGCTGAAAATCGACGCTGCTACCGGCGTTAAGCTGGCGCAGGCACCCCTGGCAGGTTCCATCGGCTACACCACGCGCCCGGTCTACGCGCAAGGCGTCGTCATGGTTCCGCTCGACGGTGGTGCCGTGCAGGCGCTTACCGCCGATACCCTGACCACCGTATGGTTGACCGACGCAGTCAGCTCAAAGGCCCAATCAAGTTCGCAAATTACCGTGGACGGCAATTACGTGTATGTCGGTACGGGCGAGTATGTGAGCGCAAGTACCTTCAATAACGGCTATCTTACCTGCATCAATATCCTTACTGGTGCTATTGCTTGGCAACATCGCAATGCCGACGAGGGGTATTACTGGAACGGCGCAGTAGTCGCGGGTGATTATGCCGTTGTGTCCACCAGCGCTGGCACTGTCGAGGTGCTAAACCGCTCAACGGGCGCAGTGGCAGGTACGCTTGCGCTCGGCGCGTCGGTGAACTCCGCTTGCGTGGTGTCCTCTGATGGTTCCACCATCTATGTAGTCTCGCGCGACGGCAAGCTGCATGTACTGAAGATTGAGACTGGCGCTACTTCCAGGAGCGGGGTGGCTTCATACGCCTCCATGGCTTCTGGCGGAATCATTTCTGAGGAGAAGGTAGTCGATCTCGGTCTTACGGGTTCCGCCTGCACGCCTACCGTCGCAGATGGCGTCATGTATGTTGGCGGCGAAAGCGGTTCCGGCGCGGTGCTTGCTATGGTCGACCTCGCAACTCTTTCGGTTAAGACCATCGGCAACGCTGATGGGAAAGCAATTCCCTGCGGCAATCCGGGTATGGGCGGCATCAAGGCGGCCCCGCTCGTGTCCGTGCGAAACGGTGCCACGTACGTGTACTTCACGGTGAACTACGGTGTACTAGACGATAATGGCAACTGCATTGGCGGTGGCGGCGTCTACCGCTACAAGGTTGGCGAATCCGAGGCGCAGCTGGTATACGATGCAGCGGGTCACAACAACTATTGCGACTCGCCGGTCATCGCCGACGCAGCGGGCAACCTGTACTACATCAACGACTCCGGCACGCTGTTCAAGCTGGCCGGCGGCGGAACCACGCCCGCTCCGATGCCTGACCCTACTCCGGATCCCGCGCCTAAGCCCACTCCTAAGCCGGATCCCTCCCCGGAACCGAAGCCTACGTCGAAGCCGGCAACGGACCCCGGCGACAGCACCATTCCTCAAGGCGGGCTTGTTGCGCCCACCCAGCTGCCGCTGGCAGGTGCTCCTGTTGCAACTTCGGCGCAGACCGCGCAGTCTGCAGTCGACCAGGCTTCTGCCGAAGCTTCCGATGAAGGTAAGGCCAGCGCGGAGCAGTATTCCGCAACGGCAACAACCAGCGAGTCTCGCGCGGTAACCGACCAGGGCGAGCAGGCTCCCGCTGCTCCTTCGTGGCCGTTTATCGTACTTGGCGTTGGCGTGGCCGGCGCAATCGGCGCATGTGTCTGGCTCATTGTCGCCAAGCGCAGCGCCCGTTCGAAGAAGGCATAGCGGCATGGCTGATCGCGATGATTCCAACGCTACCCGCACCTCGGCCGAGGCGGCGGCCCTAACGGTCGGCAGCGCAGGCGAAGATGGCGTGAAAGCAGCTGCCGGCAAGGCGCCTCTTGCGACCAAAACGAAAGTCGGCATTTCGGTGCTCGCCGCCGCCTCGCTGCTGCTTATCGCCATCGCGGCATTCGCGCTTGCCGGTGGGCTTTCCGCGCCTGACGGGGCGGCGCAAGTCGACGGCTCGGATTCGGCATCCTTGTCGGTTCAGCCAACGGCTGGCAGCACCGGCTTGCCTGACGCGGCATCGGACGTTAATTCGCAAGCAGCGGACTCGCCCGAGGGCGGCACCAGCCAAGAGCAAGCAGACGCGCCTTCGCAAACAAGCGAAGGCGCTGGCCAGGCGGTCACCGCAGCGCCCGCCGATTCGCCATTTGGCGGCAACGGGGCAACCGCATCGGCGCCCGCCGCTGGCAACGCGCCCGCATCCGGCTCGACTGCAAGCGGTTCCAGCTCGCAGCCGTCAACCGATGCGCCGCCTGCGCAAAACGCCGTGAACGTTTCCGTGTCCGTTGACAGCTCCGCCGTCGGCGGCGGCGTTTCCGCAAGCGGCAGCTTCTCGTTCGCTCCGGGCGCCACGCCGTACGATGCCTTGTGCGCGCTCGGCCTGTCCGTGAACGCGCGCAGCACCGGATACGGCACGTACGTGGCCGCAATCGGCGGGCTGGCGGAAAAGGAGCACGGAAGCCAATCCGGCTGGATGTACTCCGTCAACGGCAACACGCCCATGACTGCTTGCAGCAATTACGTGCTTTCCGACGGCGATTCCGTTGTTTGGTACTATGTTGCTGGCTAGTCGGTAGATTTTAAGCCGGGTGCTCGATGGCACCCGGCTTTTTCGTGAACGGAGCTTCGATATCGTGAACCAAAACGTGTTTCACCTCTATCATCCCGTTGTGCCGTTTGCTTATCTGGCCTGCGCTCTTGCGCTTACCATGGCCTGCATGCATCCTGTATTCGCCTGTTTGTCGCTTGCGGGTGCGCTTGCCTGCTCCGTGGTGTGTCGCGGCTTGCGCGCAACGCTGCTTTCGCTGCGCTGGGTCATCCCGCTTTGCCTCATCGTCTCCGCAGCGAACCCCTTTTTCGTGGCATCGGGGTCTACCGAGCTGTTCCGCATCGGGCCGCGCGCGGTCTATGCCGAGGCGCTTGTGTACGGCTTGTGCTCCGGCGCCGTGTTCGCAGCGGTGTTCTTGTGGTTCGCTTTATATTCCGCCTGCCTCGATAGCGAGCGGTCGATGATGCTGTTCGGTAACCGCCTGCCAACCATCACGCTCATGGTGTCCCAGGTCCTGCGGCTTGTCCCGCAGTTCGTGGGTCGGGGGCATACCGTCTTGTCTGCCCAAGCGGCAACAAGCGCAGCGGCGCCTCTGACCAAGCGCGACAAGGCGGCCGGCCGGTTGCGCGTGGTGAACGTGTTGATGGGCTGGGGGATGGAAGACTCCCTTTCGCGCAGCGATGCCATGCGCGCCCGCGGATATCACTGCGGCGTCGCCCGAACGTCGTACCAGCGTTTTCGTTTTGGGCCTGCGGACAAGTGCTTGGTGGCTGTTGTGCTGGCGCTTGCGGGGGTATCGGCTGCGTGCGCCGTCAACGTGCTTTCGGGATTCCGGTTTTACCCTGTTATCGCGGGAACGTCGCCCTGGTGGCTTTTCTTGCCATACGGCCTGCTTATGGCCGCCCCGCCTTTGCTTAACGCCGCCGATTATCTCCGCTGGAAAGTTCGCACTTTACGCTAACCGCGCTTCCCGCGTCACTTCCCGGCGTACCCGCCGCACGCACAAAGAAAAGGATGCATCGTGCCAGCTGATATCTCGCAATGCGCCTCGATGACGCACTACGCAATCGAAGTCGAACACTTCTCGTTCTCCTACCCGCAAAACGACGGTGCCGCCGCTCGCAATGCCCTGCAGGACATCTCATTCCAGGTTGAGCAAGGCGCCTTTTGCGTGCTTGTCGGCTCAACGGGCTGCGGTAAAACCACGCTTTTCCGCTCGCTGAAGCCGGAACTGGCCCCCGCCGGCTCCGTGTCCGGCTCATTGAAACTCTTCGGCAAACAGCTCGTGCAAAACGCCCACCCCGCTATGAGCCTATCGGAATCGGCCCAGCTTATCGGCTACGTTATGCAAGACCCCGACGCGCAAATCGTGTGCGACACGGTTTGGCACGAGCTGGCGTTCGGTTTGGAGAACATCGGCACCAACCCAAACGAGATACGCCGCCGCATCGCCGAGGTTGCGCACTACTTCGGAATCGAACCGTGGATGCACTCGAAAACCGAGGACCTTTCGGGCGGGCAAAAGCAATTGGTGAACCTCGCCGCTGTACTTGCTTTGCGTCCCCAGCTGCTCGTCCTCGACGAGCCCACGTCCCAACTCGACCCTAACGCCGTGAAACAGTTCCTGTTCATACTTTCACGCGTGAATCGCGAGCTCGGCATCACGGTGGTCATGGCAACGCATTCGCCCGAAGACGCCGCGCTGTACGCCACGCAACGCGTCGACCTTGACGATCCTGGCCCCATCGCCTCGTTCGACCAGGCAGCCGCCGCCATGCAAAGCCGCCGTCTGCAACGAGCCTCGCTGCTCCAACACGCCGAAATTGTTCTTGATATCAGCAACCTCTACTATCGATTCGACAGGCATGCCCCATGGGTCCTCCGCGGCGCGTTCCTGCAGGTGCAACAAGCAACCGTGCATGCTCTTGTCGGCGGAAACGGCTCCGGCAAAACCACCATGCTTCATTGCCTTGCCGGCGTGCTCAAACCGCAGCGCGGCAAGCTTCGCAACGCGCTCGCCTCATCCCAGGCCCTGCTCCCGCAAGATCCCAAATCGCTCCTCGTGTGCGACACGGTGCGCGAGGAGCTCATGGAGTGGGCCGACCGTTGCGGTTACGACCAGCTTCAAGCGCAGCGCATCGGCAAGCGCATGGGCCTGGCCGATTGTGCCGAGCAGCACCCATTCGATCTTTCGGGCGGTCAGCAGCAAAAGCTTGCAATCGCCAAGCTGCTGCTTGCGAATCCGCAGTTGCTTTTCCTTGACGAGCCCACCAAAGGCCTCGACCCGCAATCATGCGCCGCGCTGTCGCAAACAATCAAGTCCCTTGCCGACAAAGGCCACACCATCGTCCTGGTGACGCACGACCTGGATTTCGCGTTCGCAACGGCAGACACAGTTTCGATGCTGTTCGATGGCGAAATCGTTTGCACCGAGCCAGTCGAGGGATTCTTCAAACACAACCTCATCTATCGCACAAACGCAGAAAGCCGCCTGTTCGGGAACATCGTCAAACAGGCTCAACAGCAAGGCGAAAGCCCCAAACCAAATGGGGAAGAGCGCGACAGGACAGAGGCGCATGTATCATGAGAGCCTTTGCGAAAATCCCAACGTGCGTATGGGAGGCGATATCCATCATCGCCACCCCGGCGGTGCTTGTCGCTTGCGCTCTCTTACGTATTGAGCAAACCGCTCTGCTGTCGTTTGCCGTGGTCATGCTTTCGCTCGGGGTCTTCTTCGCCGGCTACGAGGCATCTGCGCCGCGACTGCGCGACATCATGCCAACCGTGGTACTCGCAGCGCTGGCTGCAGCGGGGCGTATCCTTTTTGCGCCTATTCCGGATTTCAAGCCCGTAAGCGCCATCGCCATCATCGCAGGCGTTGCATTCGGCCGAAAAAGCGGCTTTATGGTCGGTTCGCTTGCAGCTTTGGCGTCGAACTTCTTCTTCGGCCAAGGAGCATGGACTCCTTGGCAAATGTACGCATGGGGCCTCGTCGGCTACGGCGCCGGCCTGCTCGCCGAACTGCGCATGCCTAAACGGCCTCAAGTACATACCAATAAAGAAAAGGGCAACGACAAGGTCGAAGAAACCGAAAAGGACGTCCAGGCAACGCGCGCAATTGATGCGCATCCAATCGTGATTTACCCATATGGGTTTCTCTCGTGCTTAGGTTACGGCTTCATTTTAAACGCATGGAGTATCCTCAGTTTTTATCACGCGCAAGCCAGCGGCTTGGCAGGAGTCTTAGCGGTATACGCCGCAGCATTGCCTTTTGACGTGCTGCACGGTGTAGCAACGGTGGTCTTCCTTCTTGCGCTGTACCGCCCTTGGACAAGGAAGCTCAGGCGCACGAAGGCCAAGTTCGGGCTTCGCTGACGTCATATGTGTGCAAAATGTGTAGACCACCGCATCTCGAAGATAGGGGCTTGCCAAGGCGGCGGGGGAGGCGTAAAGTACATCCTCGCCTTGAGGGGCGGCAAGCGAAAGCGGGCCTGCTCCGAAGGGAAAGCCGCGGGGGAGGCCCCGCAGGCGGGA
>NZ_CDRSTZ010000033.1:0-22443 GCF_977052095.1 Senegalimassilia sp. | reverse complement strand
TTGCGTAAATCTTAGCAACCTCCTCGCCCACCTCGGGGTCGTCCGCACCAATCGTACGGTTGTTGTGCAGCAGCTCGTAAACCATGTTTCCGGGGATGATGCGCTCCGGGGCGTGCACGAGCTTAACATCCTCACGCTCGGCCTCGATGAGCAGCGGGCGCACAAAGCGATCCACCGTGTTGGGCGAAATAGTCGACTCGATTACGAGCACGGCGCCCTTCGGGGCGACCTCGAGCACCGTCTTGCAGGCGGCAATCACGTAGCAGGGGTCAATCTTCTTGTCCAGCTTATCGTAGGGCGTCGGTACGCTCACGATGTAGGTATCGCACACCTGATACTCGGTCGTGAATTTGATGCCAGATTTCAACGCGTCGACGAACAGCTCGTCAAGCCCCTCCTCCTTGAAGGTAGTGTGGCCGGCGTTCAGGGTTGCCACGAGTTCTTCGTTGTAGTCGGTTCCCACGACCTCCACGCCGTGCGTGGCCATCATGAGCGCGGTGGGCAGTCCGATATAACCGAGACCGATAACGTTAACCATTGATTTTAATCCTTTCATTTGTTTGTTTGGTCTTATATACGGCATCGGATAAAACAGCGATCATCTTATCCGCCATAAGCTTTCTTGAGTACTCCCGATTCATGAAATCAACCGCCGCTTCGCTCATTCTGGCGAGATTGCGCGCACGATCAGCCCTCGAGGCAAAAGCCTCGAGTTCGCTGATGTCTTCCTCCTCGCTTCCACACAAAGCAATACCAGCACCGCTCCTACGAACGAGCTCAGATGCATCACCTTCCGGGCCTACGAACAGAACAGGCACACCTCGGGCAAACGACTGGAATATCTTCGATGGAATGGTTCCCGAGAATTCAGCGCTCTTTTGGAGCGAGACAACGGTCATGTGAACCCCTGCGTAGCGCGGTTCAAGCTCGGCCATTGGAACACCATGCTCAAGTTTGAGAAAACCGTAGTCTCCAGTAGCAACCAACTGCTCTAGCTCGTCGCGAGCAGCACCCTCGCCTATAAGCTCATAGCTTGATGCAAGCCCAAGGTTAACGATTCGCTTCACGTACTCCACCGTCGCAGGCACGTCCTGAGATAATCCCATAGTCCCAAAGTAACCGAAACGCAAAGGGCCATCCCACATGTGTTTACATGCAACAACATCGGCTCCATTGGGAACAATAACGATACTGTCGCCCGGAACGCCAGCCGCCTCAAGGTCTTTCTTAAACCCATCGGTAAGCGCAACGACGCAATCTGCAGCTTTGCAGAAAGATAACTCCAGTGATTTCATCGCAGCTACCTTTGCGCCCCTGCTGCCTGTCGCCAGCATCTGCTTGTAAGTAAGATCGCGAAACTCAACCACAAGGGGCAGGCGGCACTTCTTTGCATAGTGAACGCCGAGCCACGCAGCGAAGACGGTCCCGCATGTGACGAGCACTACATCATAATTACTACCAACAGGCGATTTCTTACCCAGGTTTTTCAGGCCATTAGCGATGAAACTGACACCGCTCTCTATTCGCTTCGCAAAGCTTGTGTTTGGCTGAATCTTTGACGCGGAACGAAAGACTCTAACACCATCAATCAATTCCTCAACTAGAGGTTTCATCTCATAGCCGTCGAACAAGCGACCAACGGGATAATTCGGCCATCCGGTGAACACAGTTACATCATGGCTCTCACGCACCCAGATACGCGAATGCTCGGTCGCCCTGAATGATGCAGCGATATTCTCAGGTTTATAAAACTGCGAAAAATACAGGATACGCATTTCAGTCTCATCTAATTCGATGCTAACATGGTTAGTTTCTTTGCGCCGACAACACGACGCCTACGGTTTGTGCGCTTCATTTGAAATCGCTCACGACAAAATGCTTCTTATGCCGAACAAATCGAGCCCACACACCCATTGGGAGTGATTACGCCGCAGCTTCAAAGAACTCCTTTCGATCAAACGAACGCAAGCGGAAGGTTGCATTACTTGCCCCTCCTCATCGCCTTGAAGGTCTTCACGAACACACGGGCGTCCAACCCAAGCGACTGATGACGTACATAAAACAACTCGCGGGCTTGCCTCTGACCGCTCTGCCAAGTCGAGTTATTTCGATCAGTCACTGCCCACCAACCCGTGATGCCCGGCTTACAGGACAAGACTTCTTCGCGAGCGTCACCGTATTCGTATGTTTCTTGCAACGTCACGGGACGGGGCCCTATCACTGACAAATCCCCAGATAGTACGTTCAGGAACTGAGGCAGCTCATCGAGCGACGTGCGTCGCAGGATTCGCCCCACACGGGTGATACGCGGATCATCGTCAAGCTTCTGCTCGCGCCTCCAAGTCTCAAGCTGAGCTGAAGACATATACCTCTCAGGATGGTCATGGGCGTCAGAGACCATCGTCCGCAGCTTGAAGATGTAAATCTTCTTACCTCCCTGCCCAATACGCTCCTGCCTAAAAAATGGCTTACCCGGCGTATCGACACAGATCGCAGCACATGCAACAGCTACGGGAACAGCTAGCACCAAACACACCCCCGCGCTAAACGCAATGTCAAAAACTCTCTTTGCTACGAGATAGCCAACGCCACCTTTTTTGGGAGCAGCCACGCTTGAATCAGGCGCAGGAGCCTTATACGCCCCATTTGGTGTGCAACACTCCACGCAATTCGAGTTCTTGGTAGACATGTAACATCCAATTGCGGAGTTGCATTCGCATGAGCTCCCTGCGCCCTCATCATTTCTGATATCGATAAGCCTATCCTCATCTAGTCCAGAAGCACACGCTACAGCACGACCCGGATTAGCCCCGGGAGAGGCGATAGCGTTCCTGAAAGCTAGGGCCAAAACCTTCCTGGCCACTATGCGCACACCGCCCCGAAAACGGGTTTTGCAAGAAATTGGGCTTCCATGCCACGGATGCGGTTACAATTGAATTTAGAGATGCGACGCATCCGCAGGCCGTTCGCAAAACAGCTCACGACCTGCGAAAACGCCTTTCCTTTGTTCGTGCTAGATTTGGCGGGAAGCGCGAACGCACCCATGGATTTCTCAGAGAACTCCGGGCGCGTTTTTAATATGCGCAAAGGGATATCGCCCTTAAACACGTTCCAAAACTGAGGAATCTCATCAAGGCGGGTTTTGCGCATCACTTTGCCGAAAGGCGTTACGCGCGGATCGTCGCCTTGCGCCCATTGAGCGCCGCGTTTTTCCGCATCCACATACATGGAGCGGAATTTGTAGACCATGAATGGTTTGCCATTCTTTCCAACGCGCTCTTGCGCATAAATTACAGGACCAGGAGATTCCGATTTGATTCTCAGAGCGATGATGCCCATTGGAATCGCCAAAATGATAAGCGCACAACCCGTCGAGCACACATCAAACGCGCGCTTCACGAAACGGTAACCCAAGCCACCTGCAATTGTGGGCTTTGCAAGTTCAACCACATCATCACCAGGTAGAAGCTTCTCTAGAACGTCAGCCGGGATACCGTTTTCTCTAAGCCGTGGCTCATACTTACCAGCGACATCAAGCTCGCAAGCCTCCTTGCGTGCTTCGGTTGGAACGGCTGGGTCAACGATGACGGACTCTACCCCAATGCGCAAAGATTCGCCACGCTCGAACGCATTGACTTCTTGTGCTGGAGTATTGACGAATTGGCTTTCGTATTCAGTTGTCATTGAGGCTTCTTGCAATAGAGTTCGGTGGGTTTCGTCCGAAACGCAAAAATGCGCCGACTCCAAGAGGTTTACGCATGCAGCCTGCCGGCATTCGGCATAGCTTCGCCATTCCTGGGGTTTTCCAGGTTGAAATGGTGCGCTGGGCACGGTATTACCTTCGCCAGCTTCCGCATTCGCGAAAACCAGCGCATCACAACACCGCGCGCTCGTGAGCGCACCTTGCATGCGTATTCATCCTCTTGGAGCCGGCGCAACGCGCTTCTGCGACGATTACGTGTCTTCAAGCTATGTTCGTCGGATGTGCGGCCGCAAGATTACTGCGACCAGGAACAAAAGAATCCGCCTCTCGCGGGTGCGAGGGCGGCTTGACCGGGCGCTGCGGGCGCTCGGCTGAATTCCTTACCAGATTGTTATGCGTAACCCATCCGCATTGCGTCGTTGTACCGGTTTTGCGAAACGCGCTACAGACAACAGCCTGGCTTCCCTACTATTCGACGTACTGGATTATACCGGTCTGACGCATATGCACAACCGAGTTATCCGCGGGAAATACGCGGCCCACCTGCACTTTGCAACGAAAGGCGCATCCTTTGCACTTTCCGCGCAATCGCGCCAAAACCCGCACGACAATTCGTTCACATTTTGCCGGGGGATTACAAAGCTGCGGCGGGTTTCTCGGGCGGGCGCCAGCATCTTCACAACTTCGCATTGTGCAAAAGAAAGTCCACTGCGTCCACTATTTCGATTCCGTCGATATCTGACGGGTACGTTCCGTCCTGCACGACGACCATCTTGCGGTACTCATCGCCAATCTTTCGAAGCGGCGCCAGCTCGCGGCGCATGGTTTCCTCGTCGCGCATGTCCTCAGTGACCTGGATGTATACCCTTTTCCGAGGCTTCATGGCAACGAAATCCACCTCGCCGCCGCGCAGATGCCCCACCATCACGTCGTATTCGTCATATTTCAGCTGGTTGTACACGATGTTTTCCAGCACGCGGCCTGTATCGGTGTTCCGATAGTTATCCAGATAGCTTCGCATGCCCGGATCGACAATGTAGTATTTCCCGCCCGTTTTCAGCAGCTCGCGCCCTTTTAGGTCGTAGCGGCGCACATGCGAGAACAGATACGCCTCGACGAGCGTCGAAATGTAAAACGCCGCGGTTTGCCGCGTTGCCGTTTGACCGTCAGCCTGCAGCGTGCCGGCAATTTTGTTGACGGACGTCTCGTTGCCGATGTTGTCCGAAAGAAAGCCGCAAATGCGCTCCAGCACGTCTTGGCTGTTGACAGCGCGCTGCCCCCTGCGCTTGGCGCGCATCATGATATCCCGAACGATGACCGTTTGGTATATACTCCGCAGGTAATCGCGGTGACGCGCCTCATCGGGCGCGTCCAAGGCCAAAAACGGGAACCCGCCGAACGTGCGGTACTGCTCGAACAGGCTTGCCAGCGTGGCGAAAGACCCATCGGAAAGCAGGGCCACATCCGCGGCAGACGTTTTGCCGCGCTGCAACTGCGCACCGCGGAAATCCAGGTATTCGGAAAACATAAGCGGCTGCATGGGTATTTCGACGTAGCGGCCCGACAGCAAGGTTGCCAGCTCGCTCGAAAGTAAAAACGCGTTCGAGCCGGTTATGTAGATGTCGCAGTCCAAATCACCGCGCAGCGAATTGATGGCGCGCTCCCAACCTTCGACGTTTTGCAGTTCGTCGAAGAAAAGATACGGGCGCTTTTCGCCGCCGACGCGCTGCCTAACAAGGTTATACAGGTCGCGATAATTCACCACATCGGCGAACTCCATGGACTCCATTTTGAACATAAACAACCGGCTATCGGGAACACCCTGCTCGGAAAGATGCTGCCGCATCATCTCCAACAGCGTGGATTTCCCGCAGCGACGCACACCGGTAACCACCTTCACGAGGTCGGCATTTTGGAAGGCGATGAGCTTGTCGAGGTATTTCTTGCGAGTGATCATGGCGCTGCTCCTTGCTTCGATACGTGAGACCATAGTCAAAACTTGCGGAATTTGCAAGTTTCGACTACGTCATGATCAAAACTTGCATTTTTAACAAGTTTTGATCATGACAAGCAGAAGATACGCAAAGAAGGGCAGCGCAGATGGGTCTTGGCAACGAAAACGGGGGCTGCTAGCGGCACGCTGCTTTCGTGAGGTCGAGCGTTCGGGTGGCTATGCGGTTGGTGAGCGCGGGGGTGTGCGAGACCAGCAGCATGCCGGCGCGCTCGCGCTCGGTGTAGGCCAGCAGCACGCGCCAGATGTGCGCTTGCGTTACCGCGTCCAGCATGGTGGACACCTCGTCGCAGATCAGGTAGCGCGGGCGCGTGGCCAACGCACGGGCGATGCAGAAGCGCTGCAGCTCGCCGCCGGAAAGCTCGTGCGGGAAACGCTGCAGCCATTCTTCGCGAATGCCCAGGTCATCAAGCAGCTGCTGCGGCACCTCACCCGCTTCCGCCAGCGTTTTGCGCATGCGAAGGCGCGGGTCCACCGCCTGCTCGGGGTGCTGCTGAATCAGCTGCACCGGGCACACGTCGCGACGCGGCAGCGCACGACCGTCCACCAGCACCTGACCCGCCGCTGGGCGCTCGTAGCCCGCCAGGATGCGGCACAACGTGGTTTTGCCGAACCCTGACGGCGCCTGAAGAGCCACGCGCTCGCCCGCCTCTACGCGCAAGCTGAAGCCGCGATACAGCGGCCGCGCAGCATCATACCCAAACGTTATGTCCTTCGCTTCTAGCATAAAAGCCTTTCGTTATTTTGCGTCCGATGAGCTGGGCTCGACAGACTTGAGAATCTAGAATCTGCCAATGGCCAGTTTTCCTTGAGTCAACGCGCCTAATGTATCTGACAAGGGGACAGGTCGTTTGCCATGTGCGCGCCTTCGTTAATGGGACAAGGGGACTGTCCCGTTGTCCTGTTCTGCGTCTTCTGCCGCGAAGTCGTGTTCGGGGAGGGCGTGCCAGAGTTGGCGGGTGAATTCGTGGCGCAGTAAGCTGGGGTTGGCGAAATTTGCGACCGCGGTTTCCTCCACCACCGTGCCGTCTTTGAATACAGCCACGCGGTCGGCCACGCGCAGCGCCAGCTCGATGTCGTGCGTGATCAGCAGCACGCCTCCGCCCGCGTCCGCGAAGGCGCGGAAGTCTTCGAGCGCGCGAACGGCCAGGTCAAGGTCCAGGCCCGGCGTTGGCTCATCCGCTACGATCACGCGCGGGTCGTCCATGAGCGCGCAGCACAAAAGCACGCGACGAGCCATACCGCCCGACAGTTCGTGCGGATACAGGCGCGCCACCTCGGGGCCCAGCCCGTAACGCTCGAACAGCTGCTGCCGACGCGTGCGGCGCTCGGCCTTCGTCAGCCCGTTCGCGAACCCTTCCACCTGCTTGCCCACGCGCATCATGGGGTCAAGGTGGCTCACGCTTTGCGGCACCAGCGACAGCCCGTGCCCGCGCAGCGCCGCAAGCCCCGCCGCGTCCATGCGCTGCCCGTCGAACCAGATGCGGCCCGATACGGTGGAGTTCGGCTCGAACAGCCCGAACACGGCATCGGCTAGAAGCGTTTTGCCCGACCCCGATGCGCCCACCACGGCCACCACCTCGCCCGCGTGCACCGCGATGCTGAGGTTGTGCAGCACCTCGACGTCACGCTGCTTGGCGCGGAAGAACGGCTGCGATTCGTCGTACATGCGGAAGCTCACGCACAGGTCTTCCACCTGCAGCAAATGGTGCCCGCCCGCATGATGCGAGTGGGCTGCATGCGAATGATGATGATGCACCTGCGCATCTTCGTGCGGCGTGGACTCGTGAGGTGCGTGCTCGTCCGCGCATTCGGGCGCAAAGTCGCCCGCGCATTTCAACGCAGGGAAGTTTTGCTCAGGGCACAAAAGTGTTTTTGCATCGTCGCAAAAGTGGCTGGCATCAGACGCTTCTACCGCTTTTGCGCATTCGCAAAAGTTTACGGTTTCAGCGTTTCCGCTGGTCGTCAGCTTATCGTTTTTCTCCACGCCATCCTCCTTCGCCACGTTACCCGATTCCATCAATACCATTTTGCGCACCACCGCAATTTACTTTTGCGCCGTGTGCGGGTCGATCAACTTACGCAGGTTTTGCCCCGCCAAATCGAACAGACCCACCGTGCACATAAGAGCCACGCCGGGGAACACCGCCAACCACCAGGCGCCCGTGGACAGGTAGCTCATCGACTCGCTTAAGATCACGCCGATGGCCGGCTGCTCGGGCGGCAGGCCGAAGCCCAAAAACGTGATGGCCGCCTCGTGCAAAATGGCGTGCGGGAACAGCAAAATCAGCCCCACCAGGAACTGCGGCAACACATACGGCACCATATGGCGAAGCGCGATGCGCGCCGGGCTCTGCCCCAGTTTGCGCGCAACCTCCACGAACTTCGATTGGCGGCATTGCAGCACCTCGGCGCGCACCACGCGGGCAAGGCTAGCCCAGTGCGTCACGGCAACGCCGATGGTCACGCCCCAAAAGCCCTTTCCCAGCGCAAACGAGATGAGCACCAGCAACACGATGTGCGGAACGCCCATCATCAGGTCGATCATCCAGCTGACCACGGCGTCCACGCGCTTGCCGCCAAGCGCAGCGGCACAGCCGAGGATCAACGCAATCACCGACGACACGCCCGCCGCCAGCAAGCCCACCAGCACGCTGGTGGACAACCCCGCCAGCGTACGCGCCAGCATGTCGCGGCCCATCCAATCGGTGCCGAACGGGTGCGCCACGCCAGGCGCCAAGCTTTTCGCAGCGAAATCCGTGACCGTGGCCTGGGGATACAGCGCCAGGCCCGCAATCACCACGGCCACCAGCGCCGCAGCCGCGCCAATGCACGCCGCAAGCGCAACCACGCGAGAAGCCGCCCGCCGCTGCGCTGGAGCATGAAGCAACGCGCTGTCGTCGCCATCCGACTTTTGGCGCGGCGCTTTCTTCGGGTTTCGCCGGAAACCCAGCGGTAACGCTTTTTCCGCGCGCTTTTCGCCGGAAACGGCAACGCTTTCGCCAACCGCTGCGCACGTCACCTTCGTACAAACGCCGCGTTCTGTCAGGGATTTCTCGAGGAAGGTTTCGTTCATCAGGCCCTCCCTTCGCGCGTGCGCATGCGCGGGTCAAGCACGCCGTACAGCACGTTCGCCAGCAGGTTGCCGCCGAACACCAGCGCCGCACTAACCAGCGCGATGCCCGCCAGAAGCGCCACGTCACCGCCCAGGCCCGCCGTCACGGCCGCCTGACCCAGCCCCGGATACGAAAACACCTGCTCGACCAGCACCGATCCGCCGAAGATTTCGGAGATGAACGCGCACTGTAGCGTGACCGCCGGCAGCGCCACGTTGCGCAGGCAATGGTGCAAAACCACGCCCAGGTCGGATTCGCCACGGGCGCGCGCGAAGCGTACGTAATCGCTTTCCAGCACATCGACCACCTTCTCGCGCGTGTGCAGAGCAATGTTCGCCACGCCGGTCACCGACAGCGTCAACGCCGGAAGCACCAGGTGATGAGCCGCATCGACCAGCGTCACGTCGGCCGCCGACATGCCGATGGGCACGGAAAAACCAATGGGGAACCACCCCAGTTGCACGGCGAACACCATCAGGATAATGAGCCCCAACCAAAACGTCGGCGTCGACGCCAGCAAAAAGCAATAGCCACGCACCACGCGATCAAGCACGCTGCCGCGCCGCGCGCCGGCGACCACGCCCAGCGCGAAGCCCAGCACGCCGCTGATAGCCCACGCGATGCCCATGAGCGCCAGCGAGTTGGCCGCGCGGTGCGCGATCACCTCGGACACGGGCGCGTTGAACCTGAGCGACGTTCCCATGTCACCATGCAAAAGCGCGCCCGCCCAGTTGGCGAACCGCTCCCAAAACGGCACGTCGCCGCCCCAGTAGCTTGCCAGCTGCGCGCGCTTGGCGTCAGACATGTTCACATACGCAGCCTGCCCCACGTTAGCCTGCACAGGGTCAATCGGCGAAGCGCTGACCAGCGCAAACACCACCAACCCCACCGCCAACATCAGCAGCACGAACCGCAAAATATGTCGAACAAAATACCTTGTCAACTACCAGCTCCACTGATCGACGTTGTTCACGAGCGACCACCCATGGCCATGCGGATGCGGCTTCTGCTGCGCCACCTGCAGCCCATCGGCCACGAAATACAAGTGGTCCACGTTCGCAAACCACACCCACGTGGCCGCGCCCTGCGGCGCCACGCCGTTTTCGCCGTCCCACATGGCCAGCTTCCATTCGTCATACGAATCGGCCACCACGGGGTTGGCCAACGCCGCGTCCAGGTGCGCGTCCACGGCCGCGTTCTCGTAGCACGCATAGTTGCCGTTGCCCGTAGAGTACGTCAAGTTGTACGTTTCGATGGGGCTGTTCGAGCCCCAGCCCCACACCACCGGGTCGCTGAACTGGTGCTGATAGATGTCATCCCAGCTGGCGCCCTTCGGGTTCACCTTGATGCCCAGTTCGCTCATCTGGTTGGCGAACTCCATGGCAATGGCCTGGCGCACCGTATCAGACGCGGAATAATACAGGTCGAACGCCGCCGGAACGCCGTCCTTAGCGCGCGTGCCGTCTGCACCGGCCGTCCAGCCGGCCTCGTCCAGCAGCGCTTTAGCGCGCGCAACATCGGTTTCGCACCTCATATCGGGCGACGACCAGGGCATATTGTCGCCCACGCTATACGCCACCTCGCCGAACCCGTTCAGCACGTGGTCGATAAGGGCCTGCCGGTCCACACCATAGTTAATGGCGCGGCGCACGGCCACGTCCTGCGTGACGGCATTGCCCATGGGGTACGTCTCGCCCGTCTGCGCTTTCGTGCCGCCCGGCGCCACCGCCGGCAGCGAGATGCCGCGCGAGTCCACCGACGCGCAATTCAGCAGGTCATAGCCCGCCGGCTGCTGGCTGGCGAACGTGGCCGACGTGTACGCAACGTCCACCTGGCCCGATCGCGCCGCCGCCAAGCTGGCGTCCTCTTCCATGAACACCACCACCACGCGCTCGATGTTCGGCTTCTCGCCATAGTAGTCGGGGTTCGCGCGCAAAATAACCTGCTGGCCGCGGTCCCACTGCTCAAGCACGTAGCGCCCGCTGCCCACCGGGTTGCTACCGTAATCGGCGCCATGCCCGCCATCAGGCACAATACCGATAACCGCCAACGTATACAGCAGCGCGTTGAACGGCTTGTTCAAGTGCACTTCGCACGTGACGTCATCGGTGGCCACGGCCTTGTCAACCATGGTCAGGTCGCATTCGCTGGCTTCGCTTGCCGCCACGCCGTTGATGGTGTAAGCAACGTCGCGTGCCGTCAGCGCGTTGCCATTCGTGAATTTCGCGTCCGTGCGAATAGTGAATGTCCAGGTCAGGCCATCGTCGCTGCACTCGTACGCTGTAGCTAGGTCGTTTTCGAAACCCATGTCGGCCGTGGTTTTCAGCAACGTGGACTGGATGAGCGGTTCGTGCACGTGCTCGCCGCAGCCCCACGACACGAACGGATCGAAACCGGCCGCCGGCTCGCTGCTAGCCGGCATGGACACGGTCACCTGCGAAGCGTGTTCACCGCCGACCGCGCCGGAGCCAGACTCCGTGCCCTCTTGCCCGCCAGCGCACGCGCTCAGCACGCCGCCAAATCCAAGTGCCGCAGCGCTTACGCCCGCTACCCGCACAAACGAACGCCTCGACAGGTTTGCCATGCCCGTTCCTTTCCCCATTCGCAAGCACGGCGAACGCGAAAGCCGCGCGCCCGCCATACTCGCACCGAGCAAAAGCGTCCAGCGTCTGCGAAATCATTGCACGCTTGCTCGGTGTTACGACTTTTCATTGCGTAACACACTATAGCAGGCGCAGCACACTTCGGTGTTACGAATTTCGGAATCGTGACACCAGCGGCAGAATTGTCCCACAACTAGCCCGAAAACGGCTTACTCCGCCCCTTGTCACGCGAGAATCGAAACCAGGATGGCGGGCGGCCCAGTCCCTACGCTTCCGGCACTTCGCCCGTCTCCAGAATCGCAAGCAACGTCGGCTCGTCGAGCACGGGTACGCCCAGCGCCACGGCTTTGTCGTACTTGCTGCCCGCCGCTTCGCCGGCCACCACGTAGCTCGTCCTCTTCGACACGCTGCCCGACACCTTCGCGCCGCGTGCCTTCAGCGCCGCGCCGGCCTCGTCGCGCGTCATGCCGCTTTGCACCAGGCTGCCAGTCAGCACGAACGTCAGCCCCTCGAGCGTCTGCGGCAGCGCGTCGGCCGCCGCGGCTTCCACGTCATCGGCCAAGCGCACGCCGTGCTTCGCCAACCGCTCGATGACCTGCACGTTGTCGGGCGTGCGCAGGAACAGGTACGTGGAGTGCGCGATCTTCGGGCCCACGCCGTCCACGGCCGCCAGCTCTTCCTCGCTTGCCGCCATCAGCGCCTCCATGCTCGGGAACGCGCGCGCCAGCGTTTCGGCCATGGTCTTGCCCACGTGGCGCATGCCCAGGCCGAACAGCGGGCGGGCGAACGGGCGCGTACGCGACTCGTCGATGGCCGCCACCAGCTTCTTCGCCACCGTGTGCCCCAGGCGGATGGGCTCGCCCTCCTTGTTCGTGCGGCCCATGTCCAGCTGCGCCAGCTCCACCTCGTCAAGCGTGTAGTAGTCCGCCACGTCGCTCACGCGGCCCGACTCCACCAGCCGGCGCACCACTTCCTCGCCCATGCCGTCGATGTCCATGGCTCCGCGGCTGGCCCAATGCAGCAAGCGCTCAAGCGCCTGAGCGGGGCAATCGATGGAAATGCAGCGGTAATCGGCCTCGCCTTCCTCGCGCACCACGGGGCTGCCGCAGCTCGGGCACACCGTAGGCATGCTCCACGGTACGGCATCGGCCGGGCGCAACGACTCCACCGGCCCCAGCACCTCGGGAATCACGTCGCCGGCCTTGCGCACGATGACGGTGTCGCCCACGCGCACGTCCTTGCGACGCACCTCGTCCTCGTTGTGCAGCGTCGCGCGCGCCACGGTCGAGCCCGCCACCAGCACCGGGTCCATCTCGGCCACCGGCGTCAGTTTGCCCGTGCGTCCCACCTGCACGGCGATGTCGCGCAGCAGCGTCGTCTTCTCCTCGGGCGGGAACTTGAACGCGATGGCCCAGCGCGGCGCGCGCGCCGTGTAGCCCATGGCCTCCTGCTGCGCGAACGAGTTCACCTTCACCACCACGCCGTCGATGTCGTACGGCAGCGCGTCGCGGCGCTCCAGGCTTTTGCGGCAGAACTCATGCACCTCCTCGGCGCTGTGCACCAGCGCGATGTCGGGGTTCACGTGGAAACCGGCGCGGCCCAGCCATTGCAGCAGGTCCCACTGCGTTTCCACGGCCAGCTTGCGCTCGTCGCCCACGGCGTACACGAACGTGGACAGGTCGCGATGCGCCGTGATCTGCGGGTCTTTCTGGCGAAGGCTGCCGGCGGCGGCGTTGCGCGGGTTGGCGAACGGCTGCTTGCCGCTGGCCTCAGCCGACGTGTTCAGCGCCTCGAAGCTGGCCTTCGGCATGTAGCACTCGCCGCGCAGCTCGATGGGCACGCCTGCGTCGCGGATGCCGTCGGCGGCCTCGGCCCGCAGGCGCAACGGCACGTCCTTCACGGTGCGCACGTTCACGGTGATGTCCTCGCCCGTGGTGCCGTCACCGCGCGTGGCCGCGCGCATAAGCCGGCCGTTCTCATACGTGAACGCCACCGACGAACCGTCGATCTTCAGTTCGCACACCAGCTCAGGGATACTGCCGAAGAACTCGCGCACGCGGTCAAGCCATTCGTCAAGCTCTTCGGCGCCCATGGCGTCGTCAAGCGAGTACATGCGGCGCTCGTGCTGGATGGGCGCGAACTGGTCGCCCACGTAGCCGCCAACGCGCTGCGTGGGGCTTGACGGGTCGATAAGCTCGGGGTGCGCCGCCTCAAGCGCGCGCAGCTCGTGCATCAGCGAGTCGAACGCCGCGTCGCTGATAGCCGGTGCGTCCTTGGCGTAGTACAGGTAGCTGTTGTGCTCGATCTCGCGGCGCAGCGCCTCGATGCGCGCCGCCGGATCGCTTGTCGCCTCGGCCAGCGCCTTCTCGCTCAGAAGCGACTGCTGCTCTTTTGCCTGCTCATCCGCCATGTGCAAACCCTTTCCGCACGATTTTCGACCGAAGCCCCGCGGCGCGAGACGTCTCGTGCCGCGCTCCAACCACAGAAAAGCCCCGGGCACTTGCCCGGGGCCCACGTTGTCGTGAGAGATTCTACCACGCACTGCCAGCATCGCTTGCGACCGAAGACAACGAACACGGGCCCGCCACGCCCAGCTGGCTGCGGAATCTAGCAGCGACAGCGAACTTCAAGTGTCGAGATTCATCTCGATACCCACTAGGCAACACGAAGCGGACCGCATCCTTCCAACCACGGGCGCAATCATAAGATGGTGCCGCGCTTTGCGCTTCGTTTGATGGGTTGAACCTTCGCTCAACCCTCCATTTCGGTCGCGCCGTCCCCTTCAACTTGGATCTTCACCACGACACGCCACGGCTACAGCGCGATGTAGCGCCCCGCGTTCCAGCCGTACACGATCAGGCTTGCCGCGCGCACCAGCAGAATCATGGCCAGAAACACGCTGAGCATTTCAGGCCACACGAAAAACGCGATGCCGCACAGCGCATTCAGCACGCCGCTGAACAGGGGCCATCCCCACATGGGCACGCCGAAGCCCTTCGCTTTCACAGCCGTCACAATCTCGAAGATAGCGAACGCCACAAAGCACAGCCCCACCAGCCACGGCACCACGGCAGAAAACGCCAGCGGATGCAGCAAGAACACCAGGCCCAGCAGCACGTCGATAATCGCGTACGCCAGCTCCCAGCCGCTACGCGGCATGATGTTGCGGAAACGCACATACCCGATGATATCGAACACGCCCGCCACCAGGAAAAACGCGCCGACAACCGCTGCGATGGTCACGATGGTCAGCCCCGGCGCCGCCAAGCAGAACAGCCCAGCCACTGCCAACGCGATACCCGCGAACACCAAGCCCCAGTCATGCTTGCTTGCACTCATGATGCACTCCCTTCCACAAAGCCCGCGTACACGCGGACCACCCGCGCCGGCCAACTCGCTCAACCGCGCACACGCGGTCACGCAAGCTCACAGGCCAACGCCCTTGCTTTCGCCCCTATTGTACCCGCTGGCTACCGAAATTGCCCCTCGTACGCAAACCGTCACACAACCGTGTATTGCCCGCACGCTATCGCACCCAAACACAAAGGTGCCCGCGTCAACACGACGCGGGCGCCTTGCCGAGTTTCAGTTTGCAGCGCTGCGACCTACTAGAAGTTGAACATGGCCGTGGACAGGTAGCGCTCGCCGGTGTCGGGCAAGATGGCCACGATCAGCTTGCCCTTGTTCTCGGGGCGCTGCGCCAGCTTCGTGGCGGCGGCCACTGCGGCGCCGGAGGAGATGCCCACCAGCAGGCCGTCCTTGCCCGCCAGCTCGCGGCCAGCCTCGAACGCCTCTTCGTCGGTGATCGGCAGCACCTCGTCGTACACGGACTGGTCCAGCGTGTCAGGCACGAAGCCTGCACCGATGCCCTGGATCTTGTGCGCGCCCGCGTGGCCCTCGGACAGCACCGGCGAACCGGCCGGCTCCACCGCAACCACCTTGATGTCGGGGTTCTTCGACTTCAGGAACTTGCCCGTGCCGGACAGCGTGCCGCCCGTGCCCACGCCGGACACCAGGATGTCAACTTTGCCGTCGGTGTCGTCCCAAATCTCGGGGCCGGTGGTGCGCTCGTGCACAGCCGGGTTGGCCGGGTTCGTGAACTGGCTGGGGATAAACGAGTTCGGAATCTCCTCGGCAAGCTCGGACGCACGGGCGATGGCGCCCTTCATGCCCTTGCTGCCGTCGGTCAGCACCAGCTCGGCGCCGTACGCCTTCATAAGGTTGCGGCGCTCAACGGACATGGTTTCCGGCATGGTAATGATGACGCGGTTGCCGCGCGCCGCCGCAATGGCGCACAGACCGATGCCCGTGTTGCCCGACGTCGGCTCGATGATGACGGTGTCGGCGTTCAGCTTGCCCTGCGCCTCGGCGTCATCAAGCATGGCCTTCGCAATGCGGTCCTTCACGGAACCGGCGGGGTTGAACAGCTCCACCTTGCCCACGATGGTGGCTTCCAGGTTGTGGTTCTTCTCGTAGTTGGTCAGCTCGACCAACGGGGTTTTGCCGATCAGTTCGGAAACGCTCTTATGGATGGTCATTGCCTTTCCTCTCTCGCTTTCGCCGTTGCTTGCTGCTTGCCCAATCGCTTACAGGTTACGTTCCTTGGTACACCCGTTATCCTACTATGTCCCTAGGCATTGTCAATAATGAATTCGAAAGAAATTCCTCTAATCCCGGAAAATTTTAGGGAATTGCGCTCGAGCACTCGAATTGCTCGCAGCCAACCTAGCAGGCTTCCGTCATTCGCGCAAACAAAAAGCGCAAGCCCGAAAGCCTGCGCCTTGCGTTAAATCGAATAGCTGTCCGCCGCCACCGCTGAGTGCTCGTCGATGATGCTCTGCAGCGTGATGCCGCCCAGATACTCGTTGATGACCTTGTACAGCCCGCGCCAAACGCCCAGCTCCATGCACGGAACCGGCATGTTGCACTCGAACGTGTCGTCCTCCAAGCACGATGCCGGCGCAAGCGACCCTTCCGTCACCCGCAGCACATCAAGCACGGTGATGACGCTTGCCGGCTTGGCCAGCTGATACCCGCCAGCCGCGCCGCGGATGGAACGCACCAGCTTCGCCGTAACCACGTTCGACACGATCTGCTCAAGATACTTCTTCGAAATACCCAGCGAATCCGACACTTCCTTGAGCGAAACCGGCCCGGCGCCATCGTGCTCGGCCAGGTACAACATCAAGCGAACCGCATACAAGCCCTTCGTCGATATCTTCATGCGCGCCGCCTTTCTACCCTTTGCGAACGAAGCTCCCCTTACAAGCCTCGTCGTTGACATTCGACTTTATTATACCCCGGATGCCTAGGGATTATGCTGACATTCGCACGGCGAATTCGCCCACGCTACCTTTTGCGGCCGCGAGGCACGCCGCCGCGCTTCCCGCTTGCAGCGTTCTTCAGCCCGGCCACACCCTGCTTCGCCGCCCCGCGACCGGCCGGCGCATGGCCACCGTGCGGGCGAATCAGGCACTTCGGCCCGTATCCCACCAGGTCAAGGCGTCCGGCGCGCCGCAGCGCCTCAAGTACCAGCTCATAATTCTTCGGGTCGCGATACTGGATAAGCGCGCGCTGCAGCGCCTTGTCGTGCGGGCTTTTTGGCACGAACACGCGCTCCATAGTGCGAGGGTCGACGCCCGTGAAGTACATAGCCGTGGACATGGTGGACGGCGTGGGGTAGAAATCCTGCACCTGCTCGGGATTAAATCCCATGTCGCGCACGTATTCCGCCAGCTCAATGGCCTCGTCGAGCGTGCTGCCCGGATGCGACGACATCAGGTACGGCACCACGAACTGCTTCAGCCCACATTCCTCATTCGCCTCGGCGAACAGCTTCACGAACTTCTCGTACACCTGGTGCTGCGGCTTGCCCATCACGCCCAGCACCGCGTTCGACACGTGCTCGGGCGCCACACGCAGCTGGCCGCTGACGTGGTGCTCGCACAGCTCGCGCACGAACGCGCGGCCGCCGTCCTTGTCGGCCAGCGCGAAATCGAAGCGGATGCCCGAGCGCACGAACACCTTCTTCACGCCCGGCAACGCACGCAGCTCGCGCAGAAGCTGCAGGTAATCCGTGTGGTCGGCGTTCAGCTTGCGGCACGGCTGCGGCGAAAGGCAATGCTTGTTGCGGCACGCGCCGCGGCGCAGCTGCGCATCGCACGCCGGCGCGCGATAGTCGGCCGTCGGCCCGCCCACGTCGTGGATGTACCCCTTGAACTCGGGGTCGGCAATCATCAGCTTCGCTTCCTCGATGATGGACTCGTGGCTGCGCACCTGCACGATGCGCCCCTGATGGAACGTCAGCGCGCAAAACGCGCATTCGCCGAAGCACCCGCGGTTGCTGGTCAGGCTGAATTTCACCTCGCGAATGGCCGGCACGCCGCCGGCTTCTTCGTACATGGGATGGTACGTGCGCGCGTACGGCAAGCGGTACACCGCGTCCATTTCGGAGGTGGTCAGCGGCTTGCTCGGCGGGTTCTGCACCACGAACTCGTGATCGGAATACGGCTCCACCAGGCGTTTTCCCGTGAACGGGTCGCTGTTTGCGTACTGCACGTTGAAGCTGCGCGCATACTCCAAGTTGTCGGCCTGCATGCTGGGGAACGAGGGCAAAAGCTCGTAATCGTACACGTGCTCAAGCGACTTCGCGCGGTATACCGTGCCGTCGATGAACGTGATGTCGGACACGGAAAGCCCCGCCGCCAGCGCGTCGGCAATCTCGACGATGGAATGCTCGCCCATGCCATAACTAACCAGGTCAGCACCAGAATCAAGCAGAATCGACCGCTTGAGCTTATCCGACCAGTAATCATAATGCGCCAACCGGCGCAGCGATGCCTCAATGCCGCCGATAATGATGGGCGTGTCCTTGAACGTACGGCGAATAAGGTTGCCGTACACCACGGCAGCGCGGTCGGGCCGCAAGCCCATCTTCCCGCCCGGCGAAAACGCGTCGGTGCCGCGATGCTTCTTCGCCACCGTGTAGTGGTTCACCATGGAGTCCATGTTGCCTGCGGAAACCAGGAAACCCAGCCGCGGTTCGCCCAGCACGGCGATGCTTTCGGGGTCGCGCCAATCGGGCTGGCAGATCACGCCGACCTTGTAGTGATTCGCTTCCAGCAGGCGCGTGATGATGGCCATGCCGAATGAAGGGTGGTCCACATACGCGTCGCCGCACACGAACACGAAGTCGCACTGGTCCCAGCCACGCGTCAGCATATCGGCGCGATTTACCGGCAAAAACGCACTGCGATCAGGCATAACCGCCTGCTGCTTGCCATGTCGTTCCGCGCCGTGCCCGTGCTTGCCCGCGTGTTTCGGCTTGCCGCCCTGGGCACCCGCGCGCTTCGCCTTGCCGGTCGCCTCTCTGCGCGCATCGCGGTCCGCGTGCTTCGCGCCACGCGCCACACCGTCGCGTGCCTCGTCCCGCTTTCCACGCGCACGCTTATCCGCACCACCGCGCCCACGCCGCTGGCCGCCGGAGCCGCCATGCTTTCGCGACGTTTCCGCACCCTTTGCCGGCTCTGCAGCACCGCGCCGCGACGGTTTGCCGCTCCGTCCGCCTTGCGCAGCCGCGCCTTTGCGTCCGGCGCCCTGCCCCGTATTCCCTTGTTTCACGAATCCGCCTATCTTTGCGCCTGGCCCGACGCCATCTCAAACGGCATGGGGTCATCTTGACCGCGCCATGCCGGAACATCAAATTGCCGCACCCAGTATCCCATGGCACGCACGGTCATGATGGTGATAAACGCGGAAGCCGCCGAAAGCACCACAAGCGCCACCAGACACAGCAGCATCGCCGCCAACGCGAGCAGCATCACCGCCAGCGCACTTGCCATGCCGCCGCTTCCCCACACGCCCAGCGCCGTAAGCGCAGCCACCACAACGCCCATCCCCAGAGAGAAAACGCCAAAGATCGCGCCCATGCACACCGTCAGCGCCACGCCAACGCACACCACGCGCACAAGGCCTTTCGTGTCGTGGCGCATCATCGCCCACAGCCGCGACAGCTGAAACCCGGGCCCTAAGCGCCCGTAGATGCTCGCACGCGCAGCCGCCACCAGGTAAAACAGCGAAGCAATCACCAGAATCAGCAAGCTGAACAGCCCTGAGATGTTCCCTGACAGTACATGCCCCGTACCGCCAAACACCGCGCCTGATACCGTATCAAGCCCGCGCCCCGCCATAACGCTGAACACGCCCTCCACCACGCCAGGGGCAATCAAGCAGAACACCGTATTGATAACGAAAACGATAAGCCCGCGCCGGTACAGCTGGCCGTCCTCGTTACCGAAAATACGCGGCGGCAGCGGCGTTTCCACGCCCCAGGCGATGTCGCGCAGCCACCCGTATGCATAGCCAAACAACACCACCTGGCCGAAAATGGGAATGAGGGACAGCAATCCCAGCAAGAACATCTTGCCAAGCCAACCTTCAGATTGCTTGATGTCGTTCCATGCAGCTTTGAAGTAACCCTTTTGCATGACAGGCATCCTTTCCCTTTTCCCGATTTTGCCGCGCGCGACTTGCCCTTGCCAATGCGTTGTGCAAACGCCCTGGCAACGAACAGCCGCACTCCTGCAGCTTCGAACAATACACGCGCAAACACGCGCGCTACACAACCGTAACCATCTCGTTTCATTCACCCGCTACCCCGCACAAGAAAAGGACCCGCTGCAAGCAGCGGGTCCTTCGCAAACCAGTCTGGGACTGAATTTACTTCAGGGTCACAGCAGCGCCGGCGTCCTCCAGCGTCTTCTTGATCTCCTCAGCCTTGTCCTTGGCAACACCCTCCTGGATGGTGGAAGGAGCGGACTCAACGGTCTCCTTGGCTTCCTTCAGGCCCTGGCCGGTGATCTCACGGACAGCCTTGATGACAGCGATCTTGTTGTCGCCGAAGCCCTCGAGCACAACGTCGAACTCGGTCTTCTCTTCAGCAGCGGCAGCGCCAGCAGCCGGAGCGGCAGCAACAGCAACCGGAGCAGCAGCGGACACGCCAAAGGTCTCCTCGATGTCCTTGACCAGCTCGGAAGCCTCGAGCAGGGACATTTCCTTCAGAGCCTCGATGATCTCTTCGCGAGAAACAGCCATGTTAGTTTCCTTTCAAAGGGGCTGGTGCGCCTCTTGCATCCCAGCCGAAATTTCAAATCCATTACGCGGCACATCTTATGCCGCTAGAAGGTTGCGGATTACGCAGCTTCCTTCTGATCGGCAACAGCCTTCGTGACCTGAGCCAGGCCGCGCGGCACGCCGTTGATGGCGGTAGCCAGACCCTGAGCAACACCGTTGATGGCAGCGGCGATGTGGGCGTACAGCTCCTCGCGAGAAGGCAGGGAAGCGATGGCCTCCACCTCTTCTGCGCTGACGGCAGCACCCTCCATCAAGCCACCCTTGATCTGCAGGTTCTCGTTGGTCTTAGCGAATTCCTTGACGGCCTTAGCGGCAGCAGCCACGTCGGAGCCGGCAAACACGAATGCGCTGGGGCCATGCAGCATGTCGTCGAGCGTCGGCAGCTCGGACTCAGCCAGGGCGATGCGCATAACGGTGTTCTTGTACACCTTCATGGCTGCGCCGGCCTCGCGAACAGCGCCACGCAGAGCCTCGACTTCCTTCACGGTCAGACCGCAGGCGTCGACAACCCAGACAGCACCGGCACCCTCGAGATCTTCCTTGATCGCGGTGAGCATCGATTGATTCTTTGCGTTCGGCATGTATTACACCTCCTTCTTCCTCAAACTCGGGTTCCGCCCCATGCGGGTGGAGTCGCGCTTGAGAAAAAGAACGACCCCTGCCGTCCTCAGACACAGGGGTCGTTGAAGTGCGATACTTAACAACCACCTCGGCGGGCCGCTTTCGCGATTGAACCTTTCGGTGCCTGCTGTCTTTGGCAGCGGAACTGCTTTGCGTTACGCCTTCACGGTATCGACTGTTTCCGCGGACTTGTCGTCCGTCTTCGCAGCATCGCCCGAAGAAGGCTTATCTATAGTAGCAGAATTCTTCGAGGTGTCAATTTCCTGCACCGAATTTGTGGTGTCGCCCTTCACATATTTGAACGTGATGGTGTCGCCTTCCTTGTAGCCCACGATGCCCAGCTGCCCCGGGATGGCGAAATCGAAGATGCCGTCCACGCCGTCAAGCGTTACGTAGAAGTGCGAGTTGCCGTCCATGACCGCCTGCGTCATGCTGCGAATGACGCCCGTGGCCTCCTCCATGTTCGCTTCGGCCGCATCCGTGGACAGCGCGCCGCTGGTTGCCAACATGGCCTGGTACGACTTCTGCGTTTCGGCAACGGTGTCGCCCGTGGCAACGTTCTGGTAATGTTGGATGTCCACCATCGCGAACTTCTTCACGGTGCCCGCGTTATCCTTCAACGCCATGAAGTACGTCGGCTGCTCGGAAACGTTGATCAGGATGGGGAACGTTGCGGAGTAACGCAGGTTCTGCACCGCGCCCTCGGCCGACTGCATGGCCGATTCCTCGGTAGCGCCCGCCACCGGATAGTAATGGGATTCCGCCGTGCGCTGGTTCACTAGCACGAAGCCCACGATGGAGTTGTCCGCCGTTGCCGACGTCACGCCCGTGTACACCCACACATCATCGTCCTTGGCGATGTAGTTGTAGCCCACGTTGCCATCGGTGCCCGGCGTGGTCTGCACCACGTTCTTCTGGCCCAGCCAACTGTTCAGCCAGCCGTCCTGGTACTTGCCCGACCAGTTGTACTGCTGGATAAGCAGCTCGGCCGGATAGGCGCGGTCGACCCATTGGGGCACATCGTCGATGGCCAGGTCCGTGCACTCGCCCGTGGTGGCGTTCACCATGACCACGCGCTCGATGGTGGTGCCGCCGAACAGGCCGATGGTACGCGTCTGCACCGGGCAGATCCACCAGGGCTGGCCGTCCTCGTCGATTTCGAACGACTTCTCATCGAACATGTAGAAGGGGTACTTCAACTGCACGTAACGGTCGATGTTGCGGGCCAAAGGCTCGGAACGCGAATAGAAGATGGCG
>NZ_CDRSTZ010000032.1:0-22692 GCF_977052095.1 Senegalimassilia sp. | reverse complement strand
TTGCATGAACATCCAGATTTTCGGTACGAAGAAAAGCTTCGATACGAAGAAGGCCCAGCGCTACTTTAAAGAGCGTCGCATCACGTTCCAGTTCATCGATCTGAAGGAAAAGGGGATGAGCAAAGGCGAGTTGCAGTCGGTGGCGAATGCCGTCGGCGGGCTGGACAAGCTGATCAACCCCGATGCAAAAGACGGCGACACCGTGGCGCTGCTGCAGTATTTGGCGGCGGATCAGAAGTTCGAGAAGGTGCTGGAAAACCAGCAGGTGCTGCGCGAACCGGTGGTGCGCAACGGCAAGAAAGCCACTGTCGGCTATGAGCCCGACGTCTGGAAGAATTGGGAATAACGTTTGATTGCAAAAAGCGGGGCGCGGTTGGTTGGAATCGCGCCCCGCTTTGTTTTTGAAGGTCTTGCTTATTAGAGGCGAGCGTGTTTGCCGCGGGCGGCTTTGTGGTTTTCGGAGGCGAAGGCTATGGCGTGGTAGAACGCCACCAATGCGGTGCCTAGCAGGATGCCGCCGAGGATGTCGGTTGCCCAGTGCACGCCGGCCATGGCGCGGGCAATGACGATGCCTGCCATGGCAACGCCGCAAACGATAAGCGCTGCCGAACGCCAGCCGCCGGCGCGCATGCGCTGCACGATTTGCACCATGGAAGACCCCAGCATGGTGACGGCCAAAAGCGTGTGCGACGAGGGGAACGACGGCTCGCACACGCCGTCTTCCAGAATGGGCCGATTGTTAGGCGATACGCAATTGAACAGGACATACAGCACAAGCATGGCGCCGTAAAGCGCTAGCAGCAACCACAGGTCGCGGTCGACTGACCAGCGGTGCCGGCCTTGTATAAGCTGGCGTGCGCCAATGACGGCGAATGCCAGCGCGCAGATGGCGGGAACGATAAGCAGGATGTTCGACAGCTTTTCGGCCATATCGTGCTGGCCGAGCAAGGCCCGAGCGTTCAGGTTGAAGGTTGCCAGGCCGACAAGGCTGCCGTCGCCGGCGATCGGCTGGCGGTCAACCGTCAACAGCGCTACGGTGAGCAGCGCGAACAGCGCAACGCAGATGCCGCCTGCAATGACGGACGCGCGCGAAGTGGTGCGGTTGTGCATGAAGAAACTCCCATCTAATGCCTTCATTTGTAAAGAGAAGGTAAAGAGATGGTAAAGCCGCGCGGCAGCGCCGGGCCGCGCGGCGCACGATTTCGAGGAATTCTGCAGAAAGCGATCGGGGTTTGAAGGTTCGGTCGTCGGTATGGCGGGGTGGCGGTAGCGTGTGCTACGAGTTTACCCAGGCGCGGATGCGGTAGCGCACGCCAAGGTCGTCGCAAATGCGTTGGCAGGCGGCCTCGTCTTCGTGGCTGATGGTGGTTTCCACGGTGGTCATCACGACGTTGGGCACGTATTTACGCACTTCGCGGGCGAAATCGAGCATGGCGGGGAAGGCCTTGTCGCCGAATTGGCTGCGCACGATGGCGGCGTACTCTTCGGCGTTCGGCGTGTTCAGGCTGATGGACACGGTGTCCACGATGCCTTCGAACTCCGGCGCGATGTTGCGTCCGCAAATCAGGCTGCCCTGGCCGTTCGTATTCACGCGCACCGGCAGCTCCCAGCGGCGCTTCACCTCGGCGGCCACGCGTTTGAGCAGGTCGAACGCGCACGTGGGTTCGCCATAGCCGCAGAACACCACCTCTTCGTAGCGGCTCATGTCCTGTGCTTCGAACGCTGCCATGACCTCGTCGAAGTCGGGCTCGTGGTCAAGCCACAGGTTGTTCTCGCCGCCTTCGCCGTCTTGCCCCACGCCGTCGGCGGTTTGGCGGATGCAGAACGTGCAGGCGCAGCTGCAGCGATTCGTAAGGTTGACGTACAGCCCGTGGTGCACGGGGTACACGATGGTTTCGGCTTTCATTTTCGGCATGCTCGTCTTCTTTCTATGGTTGTTGCGCGGCGGCGAAAGGCGCTTGCCCGGCCGCCTTGCCAAAACGTTTCGCATTGATGGTATCACCCGTGGGAAGCGGCTGGGCTTCCGGACACCGCGAAGGGCTTGCTGCGCGTTTCGGGCCGCGGCGCTGCCAAGCCTGTTGCCGGCGGGGCGTTAGCGCAGGTCGTGAAGCTTTTCCTCTATGGGCAGGCCATCGGTGTGCGGAAGATCGAGCTCGATGGCGCGCTGCACGCATTCGCCCACGAAGTGCGACGCCTTCGCCACCGATTCGGCCAGCGGCACGTCGTTGACGGCGTCGGCGATAAGGATGGCGGAGAACACGTCGCCCGTGCCCGAGCGCTGCCCGCCAAGCTTGGCGGTTTGCACCACGAACGGCTGCCCGCCGCGCTCGAAGCACACGTTCGACACCTGCCCTGCGTGCTCGATGCCCGTGATAACCACGCGCGCCGGGCCCGCGCTCGAAAGCGCTTGCGCCAGCTTGCCGGCATCTTCGCAGGTCATGGCGCTGTTGTAAGGGATGTTGCCCAGAATGCACGCCTCGGTGAGGTTCGGCGTGATGACGTCGGCCTTCGCGGTAAGCTCGGCCATGCGCTGGCACATGGCCGGCGTGTACGTGCCGTACGGGCGGCCTTCGTCGCCCATGACGGGGTCCACCATCACGATGCAGTTGGGTCCGCCGAACTCGTCGATGAAGCTGCTGACGATGGCGATTTGCTCCTCGGAGCCCAAAAAGCCGGTGCAGATGCCGCGGAACTTCAGGCCCAGCTTGCGCCACTGCGCAATGTGCTCGCGCATGTGCGGCGTGAAATCTTGTAAGCTGTAGCTGGGAAAACCCGTGTGGTTCGACAGCATCGACGTGGGCAGCACGCAGCATTGCACGCCAAGCTGCGAGATGACGGGCAGCTGTACGGCTACCGAGCAGCGTCCGAAGCCGGTGATGTCGTTCACCAGCGCGATTTTCTTCTGATTGTTGTGGTTGGGCGCGGGTGCGCCGGGCTGTTCGGTGGTGCTCACGGTCGTCTTTCTTCGACGGGGATGGTCGCACCTATTATAAAGGTAGGCGTTGCACCCGCGCGCATCTGCGCGGAATGAACGCGCGGCGCGTTGGCGTCGGCACCGGCGAAGGGGCGAAGGAGCCGGCCGCCGCGTGTTGCAAGCAGCTAGTTGCTTACCAGGCCCATGGCGTGCAGCAGGAAGTTCTGCACCACGCTGTGCCGCGCGCCGGCGCGGTCGTTGCGCGTGACGAAGCAGATGGGGATGCGCGGGTCCTCGGCGGGGTCGATGGGGCGCAATACGGTGGTGAGCTTGGGTTTCGTCAGCTGCGAGATGACGACGCTGAAGTAATACCCCTGTTTGAGCATGATGTGCGCCAGCGCCTCGGTTGCCGTTGAGATGTGGCTGATGTTCGTGACCAGGCCGCGCTTCTTGAATGTGGTGAGGATGGAGTCGTTGAACGAGTCGTGCACGTGCGACTCGCCGGCAGGAAAGGCCACCAGGTCGGCGAACGTGACGAATTGCTTGGCGGCCAGCGGATGCGTGCTCGCGATGGTGATGCCGCAGGGCAGCGTGCCGACGGGCGTGCACGTGCAGTTCGGCGCTTCGTAAGCGCCGATGGTCACCAGCGCGTCGTAGTCTTGGGGTTGATGCCGCGCATCATCTGGTCGCGCGTGGCCAGGTCGAACTCGATGGGCGTGTCGGTGTTGCGCGCCAGAAACGTCGACCACGCGCTGCGCATTTGGTCGTCCCCGTCGAACGCAGGGGCGCACAGCGCCGTGCGGAACGGCTTGAGGCTTTCGACGGCGTCGGCTTGGTCGGCGCGGGAAGTGTCCGGAACCTGATTTAGTATTCGGGGCGGACTTGGCGCTTGGGACTCGATTCAGCGCCTGGGAAGGGTTTAGCGTTCCGAGCCCGATTTGGCGTTTGGGACGTGATTTGGCCCGGGCTTTTGCGCTGCGGTGATGTGTAAGCCTTTCGTGCTACAATCTAACGTCGCGTCCGCATGTTGTGGGCGCGATGCTTTGTTTTACGGCCCTGACCTGCTTCGCGCGGGTTGTTCGGGTGGAGAAATGCGGTCAAATGTGGCCGTTTGTTGGGAAGGATTTCGTTATGGCCGAGAACAAGCCCCAAGTGGCATCGGGAGGGGCGGCACCGCGCGAGCATTTCGCGTCTCGCTTGGGCTTCATTTTGATCAGCGCCGGCTGCGCCATTGGCCTGGGCAACGTGTGGCGCTTTCCGTACATCACGGGCGAGTACGGCGGCGCGGCGTTCGTGCTGCTGTACCTGATTTTCCTGGTGATCTTGGGCCTGCCCGTCATGGTGATGGAATTCGCCGTCGGGCGCGCCAGCCAGCGCTCGGCCGCCGGCGCGTTCGACAAGCTGCAGCCGTCGGGCAAGTGGCACTGGTTCGGCTGGTGGGGCTACATTGGCTGCATGATCTTGATGATGTTCTACACCACGGTGTGCGGCTGGATGCTGGCGTATGTCCCGCAGATGGCGTCGGGCATGTTCGACGGCGCCGATGCCGCGTTTGCCGGCGAGGCGTTCAACGGCATGCTGGCCGACCCGGTGGCGCTGATCGGCTGGATGATCGTGGCCGTGGTTATCGGCTTTCTGGTGTGTAGCCTGGGCCTGCAGAAAGGCGTCGAGCGCATCACGAAGGTGATGATGGCCACGCTGTTCGTGGTGATGCTGGCGCTGTGCATCCGCGCGGTCACGCTGCCGGGCGCCGCCGAGGGCATCGCGTTTTACCTGGTGCCCGACTTCAGCCGCTTGTTCGCGAACGGGTGGTCGACGTTCGGCGAGGCTGTGTACGCCGCCATGGGCCAGGCGTTCTTCAGCCTGTCGCTGGGCATTGCGGCCATGGAAATCTTCGGTTCGCGCATCGGGCGCGAGCGCAGCCTGACGGGCGAGGCCATCTCCGTGACGGCGCTGAACACCGTGGTGGCCATTCTGGCGGGCCTCATCATTTTCCCCGCGTGCTTCGCGTACGGCGTTTCGCCTGATCAGGGGCCGTCGCTGGTGTTCGTGACGCTGCCGGTGGTGTTCGGGCAGATGCCGCTGGGCAACGTGTGGGGCTGCCTGTTCTTCGTGTTCATGGCGTTCGCGTCGCTGTCCACCGTCATCGCCGTGTTCGAGAACCTGGTCAGCTGGTCCATGGACAAGTGGGGCATGATGCGCAGCCGCGCCGTCATTTTCAACGGCATCCTTGTGCTGGTGCTGTCGCTGCCGTGCGCGCTTGGGTTCAACGTGCTGTCGGGCGTGACCATTCCGGCCATCGGCGACATCCAGTCCATCGAGGACTTCATCGTGTCGAACAACATGTTGCCGCTGGGCAGCTTGCTGTTCGTGCTGTTCTGCACTACGCGCCGCGGTTGGGGTTGGGAGAAGTTTCTGGCCGAAGCCGACGCGGGCGAAGGCGTGGCCTTCCCGCGCTGGACGCGCCTGTGGCTGAAGTACGGCATTCCAGCCATGATCCTGGTGATTTTCGTGCTGGGTTACGCGCCGAAAGTAAGCGTGTGGCTGGGGCTTGCGTAAACGCTGTCCTGGTGCGGGCCAGTCGGCGCACGATTAGCGCGGCGAATAAGTGTTTCGCAAGCGAAGGGAGCGAAGTTGGGCGATGCGCCTGGCTTCGCTCCCTTTTTCGTGTTTGCGTGCTGAGTTTTGGCGGCAATGGGTTTGCGGGCGGTTTGGCTTGCTGGCCTTTTGGGCCGATGCCGTTGGGCATCTTGCTGATGTGTCAGCAAGATGGCGTTTGCTATTTCTTGTTGTTGACCGTGGAGATGACAGCCAGGGCGATGCCGGCGATGACAAGCGGGATGGCGGGGCCGGCGAATTGCATGATCTGATCCATGGGTACTCCTTTATATAGTAGTAGGCGCGCTGGCAGGTGCGGTGGCGCAGTTTGCGTGAAGTTGCGCGGTTGTGACGTAACGCCGCAGCTTTATGCAAGGTTGCGCGATAACCGAGCCGGCTTGCGCGTGCGGGGCGTTTGCGCGCGTGCTCCGTGATGCTTCGAGAAATGATACCAGGATGCCGTATACTCGTCCTCATCAGATGTTTGCTTTTGGCCGTAAAGGACGTGGCATGAAAATCTCCCTGCAGCAGATGCGGTATATGCTGACCATCGCCGAAACCGGTTCGTTGGTTGCGGCCTCGCGCGTGCTCTCCATTTCGCAGCCCAGTTTGTCCGAGGCTGTTTCGGTGGTGGAGCGCGAGCTGGGCTTTTCGGTATTCACCCGCGGGAACACCGGTGCCACGCCCACGAAAGAGGGCCTGGAGTTTTTGGGTCGTGCGCGGCGCGTGGTGCAGCAGATGGACAACCTGGAGCGGCGCTACGGGGGCAATCAGCCCGAGGGTATTCGCTTCGCCGTGTCGTCGCACCATTTCACGTTTGTGGAGCGCGCGTTTTTGGACGTGATGCAGCAGGTGGATGCGGGGCGGTACGACTTGATGTTGAACGAGACGCAAACGCAGCAGATCATCGAAGATGTGGCGAATTGCGAAAGCGACATGGGCGTGATGTACCTATCGCGTTCGAACGAGGGCGCAGTGGGTCGTCTGCTTGAACGAAACAAACTGGAGTTCTTCGAGCTGTTCGAGGCGGTGCCGCACGTGTTGGTTCGCTGTGGGCATCCGCTTGCGTCGTACGAAAGCGTGTCGCTTGAGGATTTGCTGCCGTATCCGCAGCTGTCGTTCGTGCAGGGGTCGTACGAGTCGGCGGCGTTTTCCGAGGAGCCACTGTGGGCGCCCTCGGCGAAAACGGTGAAGGTGAGCGATCGAGGGTTTGCCACTAGTTTTATGTTGCATTCTGATGCATATACCATCACCAGCGGGATTTACCCGGAATTCCTGCAGAGAGGCGCTATCACGGCGGTTCCCATTCGCTCAGGTGAACGCATGCATATTGGCTATGTGCTTCCGAGGGGGCTTGGTTTAAGCCCGTTGGGGGAGTTGTTCGTGGTGGCTATGAAGGTGTATGCGAACGCGCATAACTAGGGGCTGAAAGAGGCTGAGAAGGGCTGTCCGGGCGGGCAGCCCTTCTTTTTTGGCGGTCAGAATAGGAATAACCGATAGAGAGCAAATATACATAGAGTGAGTATATATACGCAGGTGAAAATATGACTTTCGGCGGCCGAAGAGGATCGGGCATAAGAAAAGAGCGCTCGTATGAGCGCTCTTTTCGCGATGTTTTGATTTGTTGTACGGAGAAGCTACAACTTGATGCTGGCAGGCGTGATGCAGTCGTAGCGAACAGCTTTGCCACTGATGGAATAGCTGGGCTTGATGCCGGCAAGCAGGGGCCCTTTGATGGGGCGCTTGATGATTACCTTGCGCGGGTTTGCGGCAATGGCGGCAAGCAGCAGCTCTTCCTCGTTGGCGCACGGTGATTCGAGATGGTGCAGCAGCTGGAACTTCTTTTTGACCGCCGCGCTTTTCTGTCGCGCGGGGAACATGGGGTCAAGGTAGATAACGTCGGGTGCTGCGGTGGGCGCCGGCGCGCCGGCGGCTTCGCGTTCGCTGGTAGCCAGATAGGCGGGTTGCTGGATTGCGGATAGCTCGCCTGCCGCGGAATCTTCTGAATCTGGCTGTTCGCAGTTGGCGTTGGTCAGCGTACGCAGGGCGGCAACGCTGTCGCCCTGCGTGAGATGCATGCGCGCAACGAACGGTGCCAGCTGCGCGTCGGCGGCCGCGCGCTCAAGGCCATCGGCCAGCAGCGCGGCAATGACGGGGTCGGCCTCATATAGCTGCACGTCGAACCCGGCGGCCGCTAGCAGCAGCGCGTCCTCGCCAAACCCTGCCGTAGCATCGATGGCGCGCGGCGCGGTTGCGCCCTTCACCTTCGCCGCTTTCACCAACAGCTCGTGCTGCAACTTGCCGGGCTTGATGCGCGGCAGCATGCGCGCAAGGTCGCAACGAAGCTCCATGCCGTCGCCCACCAAGGCCAACCCGCGCTCGTCGCGCACAAGCTTGACGGCGGGATCGACAATGGTGGGAAGTTCGTTAGCGGAGTTGGCCATGTGCGAGTCTTTCTCGTGGGCAAAATGGGCGGGAAGAGTGAATGGGGCGAAAGGGTGTAGCGGGGGCGGTTCAAATGCCATTGGGGCGGAAGTCAGATAGGAAGTGCCGGCAGCGGAGAACGGGGCTCATTGCCAAGGGATGCACACCCCTTTGGTTTGGTATTGGCCCCGTTTCCGCTGCCGCGCTTTGTTCCCTGTTCCGAGCAGCGTGCCTGCTACCCGCGCTGTTCGAGCATGCTGATGACAAGTGCGGCGCTGTTGCGGGCGGCTTGCGCTTCGAACGTGGGGTAGTCGATAGACGACGAGCCGTCGGCCTTGTCGGAGATGGCGCGCACGATGGCGGCCGGCACGCCGTTTGCCCAGGCCACCTGCGTAATGGCTGCGCCTTCCATCTCGCAGCACTTCGCGCCGAAGTCCTCGACGATGCGCTGCTTCTCGAAGTCGTCGCGCACGAAGCGGTCGCCCGAGGCCACGCGCCCGGTGTGCACGGTGGCGCCGATGCGCCCGGCCGCCGCGATGACCGCCTTCGACAGCGCGGGGCTGGTGGGGAAGGCAAGCGTGTCCAGTCCAGGCGTTTGGCCGGCGGCGTAGCCTAGGTTGCGCACGTCCATGATGTGGTTGACGGCGTCGGTGGCCACCACGATGTCGCCGATGTTGATGGACGCGTCAAGCGACCCGGCGATGCCGGTGTTCAGAAGCGCGCCCACGCCAAAGCGGTCGACCAGCACCTGCGCGCACGTGGCGGCGTTCACCATGCCCACGCCGCACTGCACCAGCACGACGGTGGTGGCGCCGATGACGCCCACGTTGAACTCCATGCCGGCGATGCGCGTGACCTTCACGGCGCCGACCTCTCGCATGTGCTCGCGAATAAGCTCGATTTCGACATCCATGGCGCCGATGATGCCGATGCTGTTAATCGGTTGGTTCATGTTTCGTTCCTTTGCTTGGCAGGCTAGTCCAGCAGGGCGGGATAGTGCGTGTGGGCGTCGTCGAGCACGTCGAGCGTGTTCGCCAGGTAGCGGCGCGCCCACCACTTGGCCTGCGGCAGGTCGTTGTCATGGTAGTTGCCGCATTCCTCGGGCTTCGCGCCGGGGATTTCGCCCTCGAATTCTCGGATGAATGCGAACATGCGGTGCACCAAGTCGGCCACGTCGGCGGACTCCAGCGTGCCGAACGCCACCAGGTAGAAGCCCGTGCGGCAGCCCATGGGGCCGAAGTAGATGACGCGGCTGGACCATTCGGGGTCGTTGCGCAGGAACGTGGCGCCCAGGTGCTCGATGGCGTGCACGGCGGCCGTATCCATGACGGGCTCGCGGTTCGGCGCGGTCATGCGCAGGTCGAACGTGGTGGTCACGCAGCCAGTGGCCTCGTCGGCGTCGCGGCGGGACACGTACACGCCCGGCTCAAGCAGGCGATGATCAACGGAAAAGCTAGCGATGCGTTCCATAGTTGCTCCTTTGCAGAGGTTGTTGTTGCTGGTCGACGGCCTGCGCAAGCGTGCGTTTCGCGAGTTGCCGCAGAAGCGCGGGCATGCGATGCGCGTTTGCGTTGCTGCGCGCGAAAGGGCGCACGCAGCACGTTTCGCGAACGTGTGCGCGATGTGCATCGCGAACACGCAGTACACATCGCGCGCTGCGAATGCGCACGCGCGCAACGCGAGTTCGCGAAAGCGCACTGGCAGGCGTTGCGAAAGCGCGCGCGGTAAGCGTTGCGAAAACCCGCGCAGTGCGCAATGCGGTCGCGATCGCACGTAGCTGTAGGTCGCCGTTGCGCGCCGCAAACCGAGGTCAGCAGACGACGCAGATGAACCGCAGCTATTGTATCCCCAATGGTCCGACGATGCCTGCGTTGCTTGTCGAAGCGTGAAATCTCCGGCAACGGAAAAGATTGCGGGTTAAGGAATGCAGAATGTAACGAGGACTTAATTTGCCGGAGTCGGCATGAGGACTTGGTGTGTGTGAGTTTTCCGGGTTATGCGAATTGGGTTTTTCGCACAACCCGGGAAATCTGGACGCGCGGGGGCATTCCGTTCGCACAACCCCGGAAACTCGCAACATCGGGGCGAAATGTGGCGCATCGGGAGCCCGCCGCCCGCGCGCTGGACGACCGCCTGGGGCGTGCGCGGCTGTTCCGCCACCGGGCGCCTGCTGGGGTGTGCCGTGTGCCGGGCGGTTGGCTGCGGGGGCGCTTGGGGCGCGGTACCATGTGGGCATCACTGTGCGATTGGCGCCGCGGCGCCCCGAGGAGGTTTTCATGGAAGCAACCGAAAAGCGTTACTTGGAACTGCTGGCGCAATCGTTTCCCACAACCGAGGCCGCTGCCGCCGAGATCATCAACCTCAGCGCCATCCTGAACCTTCCGAAAGGCACCGAATTCTTCTGCTCCGACATCCACGGCGAGTCCGAGGCGTTCAGCCACATCCTGCGCAACGGCTCGGGCTCCATCCGCCTGAAAGTGGACGAAGCCTTCGGCGACTCGCTTTCCGAAGCCGCCAAGCGCGAGCTGGCCACGCTCATCTACTACCCGCGCGAAAAGGCGAAGCTCATCCTGGCCGACGTCGACGACGAGCGCGCGTGGTACGCCACGGTGGTGCCGCGCCTTGTGGCCGTGTGCAAGCGCGCGGCCCGCAAGTACACCGCCAGCCGCGTGCGCCGCGCGCTGCCCGCCGAGTTCGCCTACATCATCGAAGAGCTCATGGACGAGGACAACCACGGCGTGGACAAGGAAGCCTACTACGCCGGCATCATCGACGCGGCCGTGCGCACGGGCCGCGGCATCGCGCTCATCGAAGCGCTTGGGCGGCTCATCCAGCGCCTGGCCATCAGCCAGCTGCACATCATCGGCGACATCTACGACCGCGGTCCGAACCCCGACGTCATCATGGAGACGCTGCGCGCGCAGCATAACGTGGATATCCAATGGGGCAACCACGACATCGTGTGGATGGGCGCGGCGCTTGGGCAGCGCGGCTGCATCGCGCACGTGGTGCGCAACTGCGCCCGCTACGGCAACCTGTCCATCCTGGAAGACGCCTACGGCATCAACATCCTGCCGCTAGCCAGCTTCGCGCTGGACGCCTACCGCGACGACCCGTGCGTCGGCTTCGCGCTGAAGGGCAACCCCGACCTGCCGCCGTCGGAGCTGACCATGAACGTGAAAATCCAGAAGGCCATGGCCATCATCCAGTTCAAGGTGGAGGCCGCGCTCATCGACGAATATCCCGAGTTCGGGCTTGAAAGCCGCAAGCTGCTGGACAAAATCGACTACGAAGCCGGCACCGTGGTGGTGGACGGCATCACGTACCCGCTTACCGACACCGTGTTCCCCACGGTGGACCCGGCAAACCCGTTCGCGCTCACGCCGGCCGAGGAAGAGGTGATGTGCCGCCTGGAGGCCGCGTTCACCGGCTGCGAGAAGCTGCAGCGCCACATGCACTTCTTCCTGGAGGCGGGCAGCCTGTACAAAATCTGCAACGGCAACCTCATGTTCCACGCGTGCGTGCCGCTCAACGCCGACGGCAGCCTGAAGGAAGTCAACGTGTTCGGCACGCCGTACAAGGGCCGCGCGCTGTACGACGTGATGGAGCGCTACGTGCGCGCGGCGTTCTACAGCCACGACGCCGACGAGCGCCGCCGCGGTTGCGGCCTTCTGTGGTACCTGTGGCTGGGCGAGGGCAGCCCGCTGTTCGCGAAAAGCAAGATGGCCACGTTTGAGCTGTACCTCATCGCCGACAAGGCCGCGCGCAAGGAAGTGAAGAACCCGTTCTACACGCTCATCGACGACGAGCAGGTCATCGCCGGCATCTTCCGCGACTTCGGCATGGACCCGGAAACGTCGCACATCGTGTGCGGGCACGTGCCGGTGAAGGTGAAGGACGGCGAGGACCCCGTGAAGTGCGGCGGGCGCGTGTTCATGATCGACGGCGGGTTCTCGAAGGCGTACCAGCCCACCACGGGCATTGCCGGCTACACGCTCATCAACAACTCGTACGGGTTCATTTTGGCTGCTCACGAGCCGTTGAAGTCGGCGGCTGCGGCCGTGAAGGAAGAGCTTGACATCCACAGCTCCCGCCGCGTGGTGGAGCGCGTGCCGCACCGCACGCGCGTGGCCGACACCGACGACGGCGCCGACATCCGCCGCCGCGTGGCCGAGCTCGAACGCCTGCTGCAAGCCTATCAAGACGGCGAAGTGGCTGAACCGGGCGTGCGCTAGGGGCGCGGACAAAGGGGAGAGGCCGCGGCAATCGGGGCCGCGGCCTTTTTTGCTCGGAGATGCCGCAAATTCGCTTGCACACTGTTTTGAGCCTTTGTTTCGACAGGCGGAGGACAGGTGTGGAGAAACGCGCTCGCACCCTCGTTCGCTCATGGCGGATGCGTGGTCTTTCGTGCTTCCGGGTGCGTTTGGTTCTGGCGCTTGCGTGGCTCGGTGTAGTATCGTGGAACATACGTCAAATTGACGAGGCTCTTACGTGGCTTTTACAGATTATGGGGAACTGAATGGCGTTAACGTTTGCTGACTTTCTTGTGCAGGCTATGGCCCAGCCGATCCTGTTCGTTATTTTGGTGCTCATCATCGGCGTCACGGCCGTGTCCGGTGCAACCGACGCGCCGAATGCCATTGCCACCGTGGTGTCAACCCGGTGTCTGAAGCCGAACGTGGCCATCGGCCTGGCGGCGGTGTTCAACTTCGTGGGCCTGGTGGGCATGACGTTCATCTCCACGGCCGTTGCGAAAACCATGTTCGGTATGGTCGACTTCTCAGGAAATACCGATGCGGCGCTGTTAGCCCTGGTGGCAGCCATGATCGGTGCCATTGGATGGGGCATATTCTGCTGGTTTTTCGGCATACCGTGCTCGAAGTCGCACTCGCTGATCGCCGGCATCACCGGCGGCGCCATCGCCATGAACGGCTGGGCGGGCGTTGTGCCCTCCGAGTGGGTGAAAGTCATTTACGGTATGGTGTTTTCCCTGGTAGCGGGTTTTCTTCTGGGCTGGGTGTTCACGAAGGTCATCGAGCGCGTGTTTAAGATGGTCAACCGCCAAGTAGCCAACACCGCCTTCACCGTCATTCAGGACATCTGCGCGTTGGCGCTGTCGTTTTTGCACGGCGCGCAGGACGGCCAGAAGTTCATGTCCATCGCCATGCTGGGCATCGCACTGTCGTTCGGCAGCTCCACGCCTGACGCGGGCGGTTTCCCCATGTGGGTCATGATTACGTGCTCGCTGGCCATTTCGGCCGGCACGGTGGTGGGCGGCAAGCGCATCATCAAGTCCGTGGGCATGGACATGGTGAAGCTGGAGAAGTACCAGGGCGTGGCTGCGAACTTTTCTACGGTGTTCACGTTGCTGTTCGCCAGCCTGACGGGCATGCCGGTTTCCACGGGCCACTGCAACACGTCGGCCATCATGGGCGTGGGTGCCAGCCGCTCCATCAAGCGCGTGAACTGGAGCATCGCGAAAAACATGCTGCTGGCCTGGGTCATCACGTTCCCCGCATGCGGCCTGATCGGTTTCGTGCTGGCCAAGTTGTTCATGATGCTGGCGTAGGCGCCGCGCAGGCGTTTCGGCTTGTTCTTTGTTCGCCATTTCCCAGAGCGAGTGCTCTTAAGTGGAAGCTGCTCCAGGCCCGGGCAAATGCCCGGGCTTTTTTGCGTTAGGATTGGGGCTCGCCTGTTCGTGGAGGTGCGCTATCTGGGCTGGCTTGTTGCCTCCCCGAATTTCCGTGCTGCTTTCTGTGGCGCTGCGTACGAAAATCGCTCATGTATGTGATTTAACTTGCCTTGCCGAGGTAGCAAGCCAAAGATGATTGCGTTTTCCCTGGTCACAGAGCAGTGGAAAAGGGGGATACTCAGCGAATCCTCAGCAAATCACATACATGAGCGATTTTTGATTTCAAGGTGGCTTGATGGGGCGTTTGGCTTGCGGCGGATTCGCATGGCGGGCATGCTGCAGCGGGTTTTGGCGGGTTGCAAGTTGGTTGCGGGCTGGTTTCGCGGCGGCGGCGCTTGCTTCGTGGGGACAACGTGGGCGTTCGTGCCGGCGTCAAAGCAGGCTTGCTTGTCGGGGCTGAACGCGTTGGTCGTCATGGCGATGATGGGGATGGTGCGCCCCAGCGGGTTCTTGCCGCGGCGAATCTCGCGCGTGGCCTCGTCGATGCGGTCCCACAGCCCGCCTTCAAGCGTGGCGTCCGTGACTTTCGTCATGTACGCCAAGTCCAGGTCGATGGGGGATAGGGCCCACATGCGTAGAAGCGACAGCTTCGCCGTGGTCAGGTACTCGGCCATGACATCGTACTCGAACGGCGTCATGGAAAACGCGCGCTCGGCCTGCAGGCGGAACACCGGCTTCATGGTGGCTTTCAGCTTGTTGAAGAAGCGCTCGTGCACGTCGCGCGCAAAAAGCGTGGTCAGCTCGCGTTTGCTTGCGGTGAGCGTGCCCAGAAACGCGCCCGTGATGTCCTCCATGCACACGGTATCGCCGCCGGCCACCAGGGCCTGCAGCACGCCGGTGGGCACGACGCGGTCCTCAAGCGTCTCGTACGCCTCGGGCAGCGAGTCGAAATAGCGGTAGAACGTCGAGCGCGAATAGCCCGCCTTCGCGCACAGCGCCGTCACCGACGCCTCGGCGCCGGGGTTTTCCTGGAACAGCTTCAGCAGCGCTTCTAAAAAGTCGTTGCGCACGTCCTCGTTGTCGCTTGCGCGGTCGCCCATGGCCTCTCCTTTAAGCGATCTCGATGCTTTTGATGAGGAATTCCTTGCCGCCGTGTATGTGCAGCTGCTTGCTGCCGCAGTCGGGGCACACCAGCGTTTCGGGCCGCTTTATGTCGGCGGGAAACACCAGTCGGCACTGGTTGCACTGGGCTTTGAACGGGACTTTCTCCATGTGAAGCGTGGCGTCTTTCACGATGGTGTTGCGGCAGAGGAACTGAAAGCAGCTTTCCATGAGCTCGTCCACCACGTCGCGCAGCTCGCCGACCACCAGCGTCACCGACACCACTTCGCGCGCGTTGTTTTCCTTCGCGTACTTCAGCGCGACGTCCATGACGTTCGAAAGGATAGACATCTCGTGCATTGAAACCCCCTTTAGGTTCCCCTGCCTCTTGCGGCCCCTAGCTCCCCAAGGCAAGGGCCAGCGAAATGCTGGCCCTTAGTGTAGCGCGTCAGGCTAGTCGATCATGCCCGTTGCGCGGCGAACCATTGCGCGTCGAAGAACTCGTTGCGCGGCATGTCCATGCACCACAGCGCCTCCTGCGGCGTGTAGAATTCCTTGAGCATGGCCATCTCGTGGCCGCCCTCGACGGCGACTACGAGATTTTCACCGAGGTGGACTTCGAAGAGGGCAACAAGTTCGATGAATATTTCGAGGAATGGGAGGTCATCGGCAAGAAGTACTGGGAGTAGGCCCTGTACACCGCCGCCCACGAGGCGCTGCCGCAAAACCTTGCGCCGGGCCTGATCATGGCCGGCGACGTGAACGGCCTGGGCATGGAACCCGCCGCCATCTCCGGCATCTACGCCGCGAACAAGATCCTCGGCAAGACGGTAGACTAAGGCGAACTCTGGTTGCCGCCGCGTTCAGCCGCTGCGTTACCAAGCGCCCGCAGGCATTGCGCCCGCGGGCGCTTTTGCGTTTGCGAAGCGGAAGGGGCGCAGGTGTTGCGCGTCGGCATATAATAAGGTGCTTTCAAGGCTGCGTGCGCTGCGACGGCGTGCGTTGCGCTGGCGGGTTTGCCGGCGCGTTGAGTAGGGAAGATGGGTTCATGAGCAAAAACGCTTCTCGTTTGCCGAATAAGTTGCCGTTCGTCCTGATGGGCGGCCATATTTGCGTTGACGCCTGCCAGGGCGGCCTGGCGTCGGTGCTGCCGTTTCTGGTGATCCAGTCCGGCTTTTCGTACACGGAGATCACGGCGCTGGTGCTGGCGTCGAACAGCGCGTCGGCCATCATCCAGCCGCTGTTCGGGTGGCTGGGCGACAAGAAGGCGCGGCCGTGGCTGATGGCGGTGGGCGTGGCGCTGGCGGGCATCGGCCTGGCGCTGGTGGGCGTGCTGCAGTCGTATTGGCTGGTGGTTGCGGCGGCCATGATCTCGGGCATCGGCAACGCCATGCTGCACCCCGAAGGCGCGCGCCTGGCGAACCTTACCGGCGGTGACGATAAGGCGGCCAGCATGTCGGTGTTTTCCGTGGGCGGGCAGATCGGCTTTTGCCTGGGGCCGGTAATCAGCGTGGCGGCCATCACGGCGTTCGGACTTATCGGCACGCTGGTTTACCTGGTCATTTGCATTCCGTACGCCTTGGTGCTGCTGGCGCTGACCCCGAAGTTCCGCACGTTCGGCGTGCGCGCGGCGGCGCAGGCGGCCGCCGGCGTGCGCGACCGTTGGGGCGCGTTTTCCGTGGTGCTCGGCGCGCTTTCCGTGCGTTCCATCGTGTTCTACGGCGTTACCAGCTTCTTCCCGCTGTACCTGGTGGCCACGTTCGGCGCGTCCGAGGACGCCGCGTCGCTGCTGATCACGGTGTTTTCCGTTTGCGGTGCGTTTGCCACGGCAGCGTCGGGCATGGTTTCGCACCGTATTCCCACGCCGCGGCTGATGGTGGGTTGCTTCGCGCTGATGGCGTTGGCGCTTGTTGCGTTCGTGACCTCGGGAAACGTGTGGCTGTGCGTGGTGGCGGTCATGGTGCTGGCGCCGTGCGTGAACCTGTTCAACCCGCCGGCCGTGACGCTGGGGCAGTCGTATCTGCCGGCGCACCTGGGCATGGCCTCGGGGCTTTCGTTCGGCGTGGCCGTGGCCGTCGGCGGCATCGCCTCGCCGCTTTTGGGCGTGCTGGGCGACGGCGTGGGCCTGGTGCCCGTCATTTGGATTCTGGTGGCGTGCGCGGCCGCTGGCCTGGTGTTTTCCCTCGGCGTGCTTGCCAACGAGTCCCGCTTCCGGCGCCTGAAGTAGCGCGAAGCGACATTTCGCCATCAACAAGAAAGCCTCCGAACGCGTTTGCTGCGTTCGGAGGCTTCTGCGATTCAACGGGCCTTTTGCGTTAAGCGCTATGCTTGCACCTTTGCGGCGCGCTGAGCTTGCATCCAGTCGGCCAGGGCGGCGATGCCCTTGTCGTGTTTGGCGTCCGTCTCGAAAATCTCCAGGTTGGGGTTGAGCATGCGCGCGTGCTCTTTCAGACGGTCCATGTCGAAGTCCTCGTTCAGCGGCAGGTAGTCGCACTTCGTGACCACCAGCGCGTCGACGGCGGCGAACATGGGCGGGTATTTCATCACCTTGTCCCAGCCCTCGGGCACCGACAGCAGCATGATGCGCGTGTGCGCTCCCGTGTCGAAGTCGGCGGGGCACACCAGGTTGCCGATGTTTTCCAGGAACAGGTAGTCGAAGCGGTCGCCCTCGAAAGCCTTGAACGCGGCCTCGACCATGCGCATTTCCACGTGGCACACGCCGCGCGTGTTCAGCTCCACCGACGCCACGCCGGCTTCTTTGATCTTCAGCGCGTCGACGTCGGATTCCAGGTCGGCCTCGATGACGCCCAGCTCGCCGGCGGCCCGGGCGCGCAGCTCGCGGATGAGCGCGAGCAAAAGCGTGGTCTTGCCGGCGCCGGGGCTTGCCATGACGTCGACGAAGAACGTGCCCTCGGCGGCACGCGCGGCGCGGAATGCGTCGGCGGCCTCGTCGTTTGCGGCTAGGATGTTCTGCTTCACTTCTATGATGCGGGTGTGTTCCATGATGTCTCCTTCGCGGCGCGCACAGGCGCGCGGGTTTCTTCGTTGTCCCATGATAGCCCGGCGGTCGGGCGCTCGCAATCGCGGTGGGACGTTTCAACAATTGTGTCGCAAACGCCGGCGTCGGCGGTATGGCGCAGCGTTTGCTACAATCGGCGAAAACGTAAACGGTTGAAGGAGTTCCCATGTTCCGACCTCTCAGGAAGAAAAGCAACGCCATCGACGACACGGCGGCGCGCGAGCTTTTGGCGCACGAGCGGCGCGGCGTGCTGGCGGTTACCGGCGACGACGGCTACCCGTACGCCGTGCCCGTCAACTACTTCTACGATGCCGAGGTCGGCAAAATTTACCTGCACGGCTCGAAGCGCGGGCACAAGGTGGATGCCATTGGCCGCAACGACAAGGTGTGCTTCACCGTGTATGGCAACGAGCACGTTGACCAGGCAGAAACCTGGGCCCCGTACATGCAAAGCGCGGTGGTGTTCGGGCGCTGTCGGCTTATCGACAATCTCGAAGAGGCGGCGGCGAAGATGCGCCAGCTGGCAGGCAAGTACTACCCCAGCGCTGACCTGGTGGAAGAGGAAATCGCGCATTCTCTCAAGGCCATGTACCTGTACGAGATCACCATCGAGCACCTAACCGGCAAGCAAGTGCAGGAAAAGTAGGAAAGGCCCTGCGAGTGGAAGGGCGTGTGGTTTGCTCTCTTGAGCTAAAACGAGCCGGCTTCATGGGGCGAAGCCGGCTCGTTTGGCCACTGGCTTGTTTTTGCAAAGAGTTTGGACATTACGCTCGGGGAAAAGCGGACGTGGTTGCGAAGAAGGGCCATTCGTCGCTTTCGGTCGTGCGGACGGAGTGGGCCCGTCCGTTGCGCTACTTGCGTTTCTTCCGCGCGCCGTCTAGGCGGAACGGTTTCAGGTAGCACGTCATGGTGGCGGTCAGCACCAGGGCTACGGCTTCGGCCACCAGGATGGACAGCCAGATGCCATCGGCGCCAAGCACCAGCGGCACTAACAGCACGGCGCCGATTTCGCAGATGAACGTGCGCACGAACGAGATAAGCGCGCTGACGTGGCCGTTTCCCACGGCGGTGAACAGCGACGAGCCGTACACGTTGAAGCCCATGACCAGCAGCGCGAACGAGTACAGCAGCGCCGCGTGCACCGTCAGCTCAAGCAGCCCGGCGTCGTAGCCCACGAACAGCGTGGCAAGCGGCGTGACAAGCACCCGCGTCAGCGCGAACATGCCCACGCCGGCCACACCGACGATGAGCAGGCTTTTCCGGAACAGGCTGGCCATTTCTTCGCCGTTGCGCGCGCCCAGGTGGTAGCTCATCAGCGGCGCGCAGCCTGTGCAGTACCCCAAAAACACCGCCGCGAACAAAAAGCCCGCGTACATGATGACGCCGTAGGCCGCCACGCCCGGCTCGCCCAGGTAGGCCAGCAGCTGGATGTTGTACACCATGGCCACCACCGACGACGCGATGTTCGACACCATCTCCGACGAGCCGTTCCAGCACGCGCGCCCGAGCGTGCGCCAATCGAAGCGCGTGCGCACCAGGCGCAGGTTGCTCGTGTTCTTCCGCATGAAATACACGAGCGGGATAAGCGCGCCGGCCGCCTCGCCGGCCATGGTGCCGATGGCGGCGCCGGCCACGCCCAGCCCCGCGCCCACGATGAGCACCGCGTCCAGCACGATGTTCACTACGCCGGCCACTACGGTGACGCCGAACGCCATGTCGGGCTTGCCGGCGGTCATCATGAGCTCCTGGAACAGGTACTGCAAAATGGTGAACGGCACGCTCATGACAAGGATGGACCCGTACACGATGCCGTCTTCGAGCATCTGGCCGCTTGCACCCAGCGCCACCAGCAGCGGGCGCAGCGTCGCCGTGCCCAGGATGGCGAACGCGATGCCGCCGAAGAGCGCGGCGAACACCAGCATGGAGAACCGCTCGTTGGCCAGTTTACGGTTGCCGCTGCCCAGCGTGCTGGCCACGATGGCGTTGCCGCCCGTTCCCAGCATGAAGCCGAGCGAGCCCAGAATGGCGGGGATGGGGTAGGCGAAGTTCACGGCCGCCAGCGCTGTGGCGCCGCACCAGTTCGACACGAAGAACCCGTCGATCATGACGTACAGCGACATGAACACCATCATGCCCACCGACGGCAGCGTGAAGCGCAAAAGCTTGGCGAACGTGAAGTGCTGAGCCATATTCTGCGCCATGGCTTACACCAGGCCTTTCTCGGCAAGGGCGTTTGCAAGCGCGTTGCGGTAACGCTCGAGGAGGTCAAGCGCCTGCGCAAGTTCGGCAGGAGAGAACGCGTGCATGGCGGCCGTTTCGGCCTCGATGACGGGTCGCACCTTCTCGGCCACCAGCGCGCGGCCGGTGGCGGTAAGGCTGATGGTGGTCGTGCGGCCCGGGCCGGCCGTTTTCTCGAGGATGCCCTGCTCGCACAGCCGTTTGATGGATGAGTTGATGGTTTGCTTGCCCATCCAGCAGCGCTCGCACAGGTCCTTCTGCGAGCATCCGTCGCCGTAAGCCTCAAGCGCGTACAGGATGTCGAACGCGCTGTCGGAAAGCCCCACGTGCACGGCCGCCCGCGTGAATATGCTGTCGATATCTTTCTCCAGGTTGTTAAGGCGCCTCTGCCGCTCCTCGACCATGGTTTGCACCGTCCTTGGTATGATTTCGTACTATAACAGTCCGAAATCATACCAAAACCGCGCATAACGTCAACCCGCAGGCAGTGTGCGTTTCGTGGAACACACGATTGCAGCAGGTTTTTCGCGCCCGGTTTCCAAAAATCGCTCATGTATGTGATTTGCGGGCAATGCGCGGACTAGCCATGAACTTAGCGGTCTTTTGACCTGGGAAAACGCCAACCTAAAACGGACGCTACCGAGCGTGCAGGCATTAAATCACATACATGAACGGTTTTTGATTCAGCAGCCTGCAGCAGGCTTGGTCCCAGCATTGGTGCAAGGGCCAGAATAGGGGCAGTTTGTTTTTTCTGCCCGGTTCTATGAGCCCGATTGAGTTTGTACCTCGTTGGTTTGCTCTTAGTTTGCACCAGCACTTCAAGGGCGGGGTGCGGAGAGCGTTAGCATCAAGTGCTTGGATGCGCAGTCTCGATTGGGCTTTGTCCTCGGCCGGCTTGCAGCTAGTTTAACGCCAGCGTTGCGAAGGAGGGGGGGTGGGGCAAAGCGGTTTTCGGACGCTCGGTTGTACGAACTCGCTCGAGTTTGGGACTTGTTGAGAAGAGGCGGCGTACTCGTCGATTTGGCAAGAATCTGACCTGGGAAAATGCAAAGCGTGGTCGCTGGCTATCTCGCGGATACGAATTAAGTCCCAAACTCGAGCGAATTTGGGACATCGGCGGTTCGTCGCGCTTTGCGTCAGAGCTGCAAGGGTGGGGCGGTGGCGGGTTCGGGGCTTCGGCGGCTGTCCGCTAGCTCAACACCAGCGCTACCAGGATGGGAATCAAGGCGAACGAGGCGATGGTGCTCAAAATCGTGCCTTTCGCCGTTAGCTTGGCGTCGTGGCCGTACATGCCGGCGAACATGGGCGCAAGCGAGCCGACGGGCATGGCCAGCATCACCACGGCAATTCCCAGGATGACGGTGTCGCTTACGAACGGCGCCAGCGCGTAGTACACGCCCAGCGGCAGCAGGAAATGGCGCAGCGCGATGAACGGGTAGATGCGCCATTCGCTCATCACGTCGGCCAGGCGCGAGTTCGCCACGATCACGCCCACCATCATCATGGCCAGCGGCGCGGTCAGCCCGCCGAGCATGTTCAGCGAGTCCTCCGCGAACCCCGGCAGCCGGATGTGCGCGAACACCAGCGCCAGCGCGATGGCCGATGCAACCATCGAGGGGTTCACCACCGAGCGCAACGCGTTGCGCAGGCCGCCGCCTTGCTCCTGACCGCCTGCAAGCAGGCCGAAGCCCACGCTGTAGAACAAGATGCTGTGGCCCATGATGAACACGCTGGAGAACAGCACCGTTTCGTTGCCGTACAGCGCCGCGATGACGGGGATGCCCAGAAAGCCCAGGTTGGAGCAGATGCTCATGAACAGGTATACGGTGCGCTGGGCTTTCGGCGCGCGCAGCACGATGCCGCACAGTACGCCGACGGCAAGCATGACCAGAAACGCCGCGAAGCCAAGGCCGATCGATAGCGCGATCTGCCCGCCGAGCGCCGACGCGTCAAGCGCGCCGGCCGACGCCACGATCATGCACGGCAACGTGATGTTGTTGATGACCTGGGAAAGTTTGGCTCGCACGCCCTCGTCAAGGTAACCGAGCTTCGTGGCAACAATGCCAACGACCACGACGATAAGCAGAACGGTCATCTGCGAAATGGCGGCGGATAAATCGACCACGGGTATCCTTTCGATAGAAGCAAACGAACGCATCCTACACCTTAAAGCTTGCTTCAGGTCAAAAAGAGGCGTGCGGCGATGACGTTGGCGATAGGGGGATGCGCTTGGAATTGCGTTGCGGCTGTATTGTCCGCCTCGCGCTTGGTGTGAGGTTTTGGTTCGTGAAGGTGGTGCCGGGATTCGCTTAAGCGATTCTTAGCGCTGCCGTTTTTCGCGGTCCTCCGTGGCTAGAAATCGGGCTTTCTGTAGATGCTTTCGGTCTGCGCAACATTTTGGGCAAGGATCTGGAGTTCCTGTATCGTCGAAGAGTGCAAAACGCTTGATGATGGCAAGAATCCGGTGATGCTGTACCGCTTGGGGGCTTATGGTGATGCAGAATCACCGGATTCTTGCCATGAGAGCCCTAGTTGCTGTCGGCGGCTACAGAAATGCCGGATTCTTGCCAGACAGGTGGCGCCTCTATGTTAAACCACCGTTGACATAGTCCCACGTGCGGGACAGGTGAGGAAGGGCCCTCCTGTATCATCGATATCGACCAAGAAACCGAGATGCGAGGAGGGCCCGTGGACCCCATTCTATCCGAAATCACGTCTAGGATGACGCGCGAGGAGAAGCTCGCGCTCGTGGCCGAGCTCAAGGCG